>JBDTBS010000186.1:0-4984 GCA_039924035.1 Aquihabitans sp.
GACCTGGTCGTTGGGGTGGACGGGCTCGCCAAGGATCTCAGAGGCCAGGTGGGCGATCACCTCGTTGGCGTTCATGTTCGATGAGGTACCCGAGCCGGTTTGGAACACGTCTACGGGGAAGTGGGCGTCGTGATCGCCGTTGGCCACCGTCAGCGCCGCTGCGGTGAGGGCGGCGGCCACCGCTGGCGTGACGGCAGGGACGTCCTTGAAGCGGGCGTTGACGGTGGCGGCTTCGGCCTTGATGAGGGCCAGAGCCCGCACCAGGCGGGGGTCGATCGGACGGCCCGAGATCGGGAAGTTCTGGACGGCCCGCTGGGTCTGCGCGGCCCACAAAGCGTCGGCCGGGACCTCCACCTCCCCCATGGAGTCGTGTTCGATGCGGAACGAGCCGGAGGGCTCGACCTCCTGCCCGGGTTCGTGTGCCATGAGCCCGGTCTACCCCGCCCGGATCGAACTTGTCGCCACTTGGTGGGAATTCGGGCTGCTTCAGTCGAGCTCACCGGCGAAGAGGGCATCGATCTCTCGACGAACCCGCTTGAGGCTGACCGAACCCTTCACCCCTACCGTCTGGGCGAAGGTGCTGACCCGGAGCTCTTCGAGCATCCACCCGCACTCGACCACCCGGGGGGTGACCTGGCTGGCGGTGAGGGCATCGAGCAGTCGGCGGTAGTAGCGCTCGACGGCCACCACCTCTGCCAGCCGGGCCCCGTCTCGGCCGGGGGACTCCACCACCTTGTCGAGCCGCTTGGCGATGCCCTTCACGTAGCGCTCGACGTCAGACAGCCGGGCGGTGCCGGCGGCGGCGACGAACCCGGGACGGACCAGGCGTCGCAGGTGATTGCGGGCATCGGCCACGGCATCGGCCACTGCCGGGGTACCGAGGCCATCGAGCTTGGTCTCCACCTGCGCGGCCAGAACCACGACCTCTCCGGCCTGGCGCAGGGCCTTCGCCGCAGTGGGCTTGAGCTCGGCTCGTCCCCGGGCCACCAGAGCGTCGAACGAGGCCGCGTCGCGCACGTCACCGGAATCAGCCACTTGGTCGGCCACCACCCGGTTGGCGGCCGCCGAGATCACGTCACGGATCACCGTGCCCAAGGTGAGGTCGTCGAGAGCCCCGAAGGCCAGTTGTACCTGGTTGGGTATGTCGCGGGCCAGGTTCTTCACCCCGACGGTCACGTTGAGCAGCAACAGACGCTTGAGACCGATGGCATGCACCCGCCCGGCCAGTTCGGGCCGAGAGAACACCTTGATGGCCACCGAAGCTCCTTCGTCGAGCAAGGCCGGATAGCCCTCGGCCTCGTATCCGTCTGCGGTGGTGGTACGCACCACGGTAGGGAGCTCTCCCAGATCCCATCGGGTGATGCCGCCCCGTTCGACGGTGGCGTGGGCCCGAGCCACCGCGGCTCGGATCCGGCCGCCCACCAGGTCCTTGAGGGCATCGAGGTCCTTGCCCACGGCCACCACCTGATCGCCGTCGGTGATGGCGAAGGTGATCCGTAGGTGCGCCGGTAGGCGGAGAACGTCGAACCAGTCGGGCCGGACCCGGACCCCGGCTTGGTCGGACACCACGTCGGCCAGGGCCTCGATCACCGGCCGGTCCTGCCAAGCCAACGTGTCGGCGGCTCGCCGGGCGTTCTCGGCCAGCGGGATGAGTTCCCGGCGGATCGTCTTGGGCAGCGTGGTCACCAGGGTCTCCACCAGTTCCCGGCGCATCCCGGCAACCTGCCAGTCGAAGTCCCACGGCTCGAGCCGGTCGAGCACGGCCATCGGGACGTGGACGGTGACCCCGTCGAGGTCTTCGCCAGGAGCGAAGCGGTAGGTCACCGGGAGGGCCAGGTCACCTTGGTGCCAGGTATCGGGGTAGTCCGCAGGGTCATAGGCCAGGCCATCGTCGAGCAGATCGTCGACGGTGAGGGTCAGCAGGTCGGGCTGGCCCCGACGGGCCTGCTTCCACCAGCGGTCGAAGTGGCGGCCCGATACCACCTCGCGGCCCACCCGCTCGTCATAGAAGCCGAACAGGGCATGGTCGTCGAACAGGTCGAGGCGTCGGAGGCGGTCGCCGAGGCCGCTGGCCGTGGTCAGGAAGGCATCGTTGTCGGTCAGGAACGGGTGAGGGGAACGCCATTCCCGTCGCACGAGAGCGTGTTCGATGAACGCGTCGCGGGCCTCCACCGGGTCGACGCGGTCGTAGCCGACGGTGCGGCCGGTGACCAGGGGCAGCCCGTAGAGGGTGACCCGTTCGTCGGTTACCGCCCGCCCTGAGCGCTCGTCCCACCGAGGGTCGCCATAAGAGCGCTTGACCAGATCCTGGGCCAGTTCCTCGGCCCACAACGGGTCCACCCCGCCGGCCATGCGCCCCCACAGACGGTTGGTCTCCACCAGTTCGGCCACCATGATCCACGCCGGAGGCTTGCGGGCCAACGAGGAAGAGTGCGCCAGTTGGAAGCGGCTGTTGCGGGCCCCACGGAACTCCTTGGTCTCCCGGTCCTTGAGTCCCATCTGGGAGAGCAGCCCGGCCAGCAGTGCCCGGTGGACGTGATCGGGATGGGCGTCGCCGTCTTCGGGACGGATGTCGATCTTGGCCGCAGCTCGGGCCACCTGGCGGTACAGGTCCCGCCACTCGCGGATGCGCAGGTAGTTGAGGTATTCGGCCCGGCACTCGCGGCGGAATGCGTTCGACGACAAGGCCTGGCGCCGCTCCTCCAGGTGGTCCCACAAGGTCACCAGCGACAGGAGGTCGGAGCCGGGGACCTTGAACCGGCGATGGAACTCGTCAGCGGCCTGCTGCTTGTCGGTGGGCCGCTCCCGCGGGTCCTGGATGGATAGCGCGGCCGCTATGACCAGCACCTCGCGGGTGCTCCCCCACCGTTTCGATTCGAGGACCATGCGCCCGAGGCGTGGGTCGATGGGCAGCCCGACGAGTTGGCGACCGACCTTGGTGAGCGTTCGTTCGTCGGCAGGAACGTCGGCTTCCAGTGCCCCCAGTTCCTCCAGCAGCGCCACGCCGTCGCGCACGGCTCGTGGGTCGGGAGGATCGAGGAACGGGAAGGCAGCCACGTCGCCCAGCCCCAGGTTGGTCATCTGCAGGATGACCGAGGCCAAGTTGGTGCGTTGGATCTCAGGGTCGGTGAACTCGGGGCGTTCGTCGAAGTCGTCCTCGGCGTAGAGCCGTATGCAGATGCCCGGGGCCACCCGGCCACAACGACCGGCCCGCTGGTTGGCCGATGCTTGGCTGATGGCCTCGATGGGCAGTCGCTGCACCTTGAGCCGGTGGCTGTAGCGGGAGATGCGAGCGGTACCGGCATCGACCACGTAGCGGACCCCGGGAACCGTCAACGATGTCTCGGCCACGTTGGTGGCCAGCACCACCCGCCGATTGCGATGGGGTTGGAAAACCCTTTGCTGCTCGGCGGCCGACAGCCGAGCGTAGAGGGGCAGGATCTCGGTGCCGGGCCGGACCCTGTCCTCCAGGGCCTTGGCCGTATCGCGGATCTCCCGTTCACCGCTGAGGAACACCAGCACGTCGCCGTCGCCTTCACGGGCCAGTTCGGCCACCGCATCGCACACAGCCTCGGTCTGGTCCCGGTCGTCGTCGATGACGTCGTCGCCCTCCTCGTGGGCGTCGGCGGGGATCAGCTGGCCGTAGGGCCGGTAGCGGATCTCCACGGGATAGGTGCGGCCCGAAACGGCAATGACCGGGGCGCCGTCGAAGTGATCCGAGAACCGTTCGGTGTCGATGGTGGCCGAGGTGATGATCACCTTCAGATCAGGTCGCTCGGGGAGGAGTTGCTTGAGGTAGCCGAGCAGGAAGTCGACGTTGAGGCTGCGTTCGTGGGCCTCGTCGACGATCAGCGTGTCGTAGGCCGACAGGAGACGGTCGCGCTGCATCTCGGCCAACAGGAGACCGTCGGTCATGACCTTCACGTAAGCCCCGTCGCCCACCCGGTCGTCGAAGCGCACCGCGTAACCCACCGCCGTGCCGAGTTCGGTGTCTAGCTCCTCAGCCACCCGAGCGGCGATGGTTCGGGCCGCCACCCGTCGGGGCTGCGTGTGACCGATCAGACCGGTGATGCCCCGTCCCGACTCCAAGCACAACTTGGGTAGCTGGGTGCTCTTCCCGGACCCGGTCTCGCCGGCCACGATCACCACCTGGTGGTCGGCCAATGCGGCCAACAACTCGTCGTGGTGGTCGGTGATGGGCAGGTCGTCGGGGTAGGTGACCTTGGGGACCGCGGCCCGTCGACGGTCGAGCGCAGCTTCGGCCTTGGCCACCGCGTCGGCCACCTTGGCCCGTTCATCGGCTCCCTTGGCCCGGTGCCACCGCTTGCCCAGGCGCCGCTGGTCGGCCAACCCGAGCGCGTCGATCCGGTCCCGCAGATCGGCCCGCGACGGCGCGACCTGCTCGGGGGCAGGCAGGGCATCGACGGCGAGTTCGGGGGCGGAGGGTTCGGTCATGGCGGCAGAGACGTTGCCCCCACAGCGTGGACGCGACGGCGTTGCAGGCTATCCAGCGACTGTCGAGAAGAGCAGCGCTCGCTCTCACCCCCACGTTCTCCACCGCTACGACACCCGAGGCTGGGCCGCCTACCCCGACTCCACCAAGCTCCTGGTCACCGCCGACACCGGTGGATCCAACGGCCACCTCTCGGTCGTGCCCACGTGCCCACGCGCCCGCGGGCGCGTGGGCACGACCGATCGGGTTCTGAAACCGCAATTCGGGCATCTCGACGGCCCAAGGATGTCATACCCCCTCGCTAGGCTGATCTAACAAACGTTCTCTTCCCCCATTCGATCAGCCTAACGAGGTGACACCATGACCATCACGGTTTCTGAGACCCACAGAAAGCAGCGAAACGAAGCGTCAAATGGCACAGCTGAGACCGGTCCCGGATTGCCTCCGGGCTTGTCAGACGGTCCTGGCAGTTCTGGCGGTCCTGGCAGTTCTGGCGGTACGGGCGGGGCGGGCCGTGCGGGCCGTGCGGGC
>JBDTBS010000187.1:0-5071 GCA_039924035.1 Aquihabitans sp.
ACTTCTACCGACACATGATGGACGCCGAGATGGCCGCACTCACAGAAATGCCTGAACATGTGCGCGGCCTGCTCAGTGGTGTTGACGGACTTCGTAGCGCTGAACTCCTCGGCGACCAGCCGGGAGATGAGGTTGCGTCACTCGGCTCAAGTGTGCTCGGTTCGGCCCAGCTGTCCCAGGCCGAGTTGCTGCCCGAAGATCGCCCTCAGGGCCATCTGTTCCCGGCCGGGCGGCTCGACCAGGACCTTCAACAGGTCGATCTGCGTGGTCGGAACTCGTGGCGGCTCACCCTCTCAGAGGTTTCGACCGTCGAACTCCTCGAGACCCAACTCGTCAATGCCGTGGCGCCGTACGTCCTCAACGCAAGGCTCAAACCGCTGATGTTGCGCACGCCAGAACGCGACAAGCACATTGTGAACGTGTCGGCGGTGGAGGGCCAGTTCTACCGGCGCCTTAAGACCACTCGCCACCCTCACACAAACATGGCCAAGGCGGCCCTGAACATGATGACCCGCACGTCCGCTGCCGGATACGAGGCCGACGGCATCCACATGAACAGCGTCGACACCGGGTGGGTGAGCGACGAAGATCCGGCCGAGATCGCGGCCCGCAAGACGGCGGAGCACCGCTTCCACCCGCCGCTCGACATCGTCGACGGAGCAGCCCGCATCGTCGACCCCATAATCGATGGCTGCAACACCGGTACCCACGTGTGGGGCCAGTTCCTGAAGGACTACAAGCCGACCGACTGGTGATCTGAGGCTCCAGTGCTGGCCGGCGGAACGCGAATGTGGGCGGCCGATTCAGAATGGACCGCAGCGGGTAGCGCCTAGGGGTTCGACCTCGAACGGCGCTGACCAAGCGTGCAGGGCGCCAATGCCCGATCAGATCGACCTGTAGGAGCTTTGCTTGTCCACGAACACGGTGACCGACGCTCTTCCGTCGAAACACGAGGCCATCGTGCGCGCCGGCCGGGTGGCCATAGGTACCCAAGGCGTGCTCTACATGATCCTGGGATTGCTGGCCGTACAAGTCGCGGCCGGTGACAGCAGTGCCAAGCCCAGCCAAAAGGGAGCGGTCGAAGCCGTTGCCCGCCAACCGTTCGGCCAGGTGCTCCTGATCGCGGTGGCCCTGGGCTTGGCCTCACATGCCGCCTGGCGTCTCGTGCTGGCCATCCGGGGCGAGCCGGGCACTGACGACGAGGATGGCAAGTCGCTGGCCAAGCGGGCCGCAAACCTCGGGAGGGCTGCCATCTACAGCAGCCTCACGCTGGCTGCGGTCACCCTTGCCTTCGGTTCGGGTGGGTCGAAGTCGGGTGGGTCTGGTGGTTCTAGCAGCGGGTCGAAGGAGCAGAAGTCGACGGCCCTCGTGCTTTCCTGGCCCGCAGGACGTTGGCTGGTGATCGCTGGTGGGCTCGGGATCGTTGGTGCCGGCCTATGGAACGTCAGGCGGGCTGTCACCCGGTCGTTTCTCGACAAGCTCGACTGCAGCACGGTGGCCGAAGGCAAGGAGCGCACCGTCGAGATCATCGGCATCATCGGCTATCTGGCCCGGGCCTGCAGCTATGGCCTCATCGGCTGGTTCCTCATCACCGCTGGCCGGCAGCACGATTCCAGCGAGACCGAAGGCCTCGACGGAGCCCTGCGTGAGCTGGCCACCACCAACCATGGGCCCTGGTTGCTTCGGCTCCTGGCCGTGGGTCTCATGCTCTTCGGCTGCTTTCGGGTGATCGACGCGATGCTACGCAAGCCCACAGAGATCGCCTACGCGTGATCTCAACCGAGCCCGGAAACGCTTCTCAGGCGACGACTGTCGACCTGGTCGCTCGAGGTCGGCCCCGGACCCGGTTCCGTCGACCAGCATCAGTTCCGTGGCCCTAGACCTTCCCCGCGTGGTGCGCACCCGCCTCGACCCCGCCGAGCGATACGGCTTGCGCCTGACCTTGTTGGCCGTGGCGGTGCTGGTGGTGGCCATCCCGTTCGCCTACCTCACGTTCGAGGTGCTGGGGGCCGGACCGTTGACTCGCTTGGATGGTCGGGTGGCCAACGAGCTCAACTCGTGGGTTCACCACCGGCCGGGTGTTCTCCGAATGCTGGAGTGGGTGAGCCTGCTGGCCAAACCGATCACGTTGTGGATCGTCGTTGCCGTTGCCGTCGGGTTCTTGTGGCGCCCGGGGCGTCACCGGATCTGCATCTTCCTGGTGGTCACATCGCTCGGCGGGGGCATCATCGACACCCTGGCAAAAGCAGCGGTCGATCGTCCCCGGCCGGTGGTGGACCATCCCATCGCCACCGCATTCGGCAAGAGCTTCCCGTCGGGACACGCCATGGGGGCCACCGTCGTCTACGGCGCCTTGCTGGTCGCCTTCTGGGCCGTCCTGCATCCGCGCTGGCGCGGTCCAGCGTTGGTGGCCACCATCGCCCTCGTCCTGGCTGTCGGCTCATCTCGCCTGCTGCTCGGCGTCCACTTCCTGACCGATGTGGTCGGGGGATTCCTCCTCGGGCTGGCCTGGCTCAGCGGTTCGGTGGCGGTGTTCGAGACCTGGCGTCGAGACCGGGCCGTGGAGGCCGTGGTCACCGATGTCCCCGACCGCGAACCCTGATCTGGCGAACGCTGCAGCACGTCGAGGCCATGCGGTCGGTGTGGCCGAAGAGAGCTGCACCTCGCCTGCGAGGATGAGGGTCATGAGCTTGTGGGACGACGAGGGTGAAGACCGAGACGGCGACGATGTCGGACGGGCCCCCATCTGCCCGTCGTGTGGGGTGACGGCCCTGCCCGCGGAACTGTCGAACGTCATCGACTCCGGGTTCGTGTGTGAGAACCCCGACTGCGAAGCCTTCGGAGAGCCGATCGGCTCCTAGCGGTGACCGGTCAGAGCGGTCGCTCAACAACCGCGCTGACAGGCGTTATTGCTGCTCGCGGCGATGGCCGCGTGGTCTGAGGCGCTGCCATCGGTCAGCATCATGTCCGTGGCCATGGAACTCTCCCGCAGGACGCGGGCCCGACTGGATCCTGACGGACGGTACGGCCTGCGTCTGCCCTTGGCGGTCGTGGCCGTACTGCTCGTGGTCGTCCCCTTCGCCTACCTCACGTACGCGGTGCAGGGGACCGGTCCCTTGATCCGTCTGGACGGACGCGTGGCCGACCAGCTCAATGCCTGGGTCTACGACAGCCCGGGTTTCGTCACGGCCATGAAGTGGGTGAGCCGACTGGCTGAAGCGACCACGCTGTGGGTCATCGTCGCCTTAGCTGTCGGGTTGGTGTGGCGGCCGGGCCGACAGCGGATCTGCATCTTCCTGATGGTCACCACGCTTGGCTGGGGCATCATCAACTCTCTGGTCAAGGAAGCCGTAGGCCGACCTCGCCCGGTGGTGGACCATCCCGTCACCATCTCTCTGAGCAAGAGCTTCCCGTCGGGACACACCATGGGGGCCACCGTCGTCTTCGGTGCACTGCTGGTGGCATTCTGGATGCTGATGCCTCCGCGGTGGCGAGGCCGGGCCCTGATCGCAACCATCGTGCTGGTGCTGGCCGTCGCCTGCTCCCGACTCCTGCTCGGCGTCCACTTCCTCACTGACGTGGTCGGCGGGTTCCTGCTCGGCCTGGCCTGGCTGCTGGCGATGATGGCGGTCTTCGCCCCCTGGCGCCTCGATCAGCCGGTCGACGCCGTGACCCCCGACGTTCCCGACCGCGAACCCTGACTGTCCCTGCTGGTCAACCTGCTTGCTGCCGACCGGCGAGCGGGGTCGTGGATCCATATACGGTCTGATGGTGAACGACGAACCCGCTGTGCCTCACCGAGCGCTCGCTGCTTGGGGTCTGGTGGTCGGGCCGGTGGCCTTCGTGTCTGCTTGGGCCATCGGCGGACTGCAGATGCCCGACTACTCGCCGGTCCACGATGCGATCAGTCGGCTGGCCGCCGTCGGTTCGCCCCAGCGAGCGCTTATGAGCACCGGCTTCGTGGTCTACGGCGTGGCTGTGGCCGTCGGTGGCCTGGCCGTGAGGTCCTCGATCATCGGCCGGGCCTGGCCCGCGGTGGTGATCAACGGGCTGGCCACCCTGGCCGTGGCTGCGCTGCCCCTAGACGTGTCGCCCACGGGAGACCAGGCCCACGGTGTTGCCGCCACCGTTGGCTACGTCTCCCTGGCCCTCGCCCCTGCCTTGGCGGCTGGCCCGCTGGTGGCCTCGGGCCGTCGTCGGGCCGCCGCCGTCTCGGTGGTCGCCAGTGTCTCCATCGGGGTCTGCCTGGCCCTGACGGTGGTGGCCGATGCCAACGGCGCCTTCCAGCGCATCGGGCTGGGCATAGGTGATGTCTGGCTGGTGGCGGCAGGACTTTCTCTTGTCGCCGCACGATTTGTCCGCCCGAGGCCCGCCTGAGTCGATAGCGACCGAGTACCGCGAGTTCCTCTTCTTCCTATGAGGCGGGTGTCGGGTTCGGGGTCGGCTCTTCGGCGAAAGCTCTGGTTTGGCGTCAGCGTGGCGGTTCCACGGCTGCTGAGCAGCGGCGAAGCGAATGGACCCCACCTTGGTGCCTGCGGTTGGGGCACCATTAGGTCATGGCAGGACTCTGGGACCGTATTCCGACTTGGGTGGACTGGTCGGTGGCCTTCGCGGCAGCAGTCGTAGTTCTCAACTTGAACGTGACCGATCAGGGCGACCCCCTGAGCAGCGTTGGTCTGTCGGCCGGTCCGGGCACAGCTGGTATCACCGAAGGCGCAAAGGCTGCCTTCTACGCATCGCTCATGATCGGTGGTGTCGTGCTTGCCTCCGTGGGGCTGGCGACCGCGATCGCAGGGTGGTCCAAAGCGACATCTGCCCTCGTCGTTCGAACCTATGGCGGAGTGGCCCTGGCTGGCGCTGCTGGGCTGCTGTTGGACTACCGCGATGGTCCCGTGCGGACGGTCCAGCTCTTCGTCTACCTGATGGTTGTTCTCGGAATCGTCCGCTTCGTGAGGGTCGCTTCGTCGCTACCGGTGGGTGTCGCGGAGAAAGACGTTGCGAAGACGAAGACCCGGGCCTGAGGCTTCGCGTATCGCCCTCGAGGGCCGCCCTCGGGTGCCGAACTCAGATC
>JBDTBS010000188.1:0-9423 GCA_039924035.1 Aquihabitans sp.
TCGAGCACGATCGTCAGGTGCCCCTGCCACGGCGGATTGTCTTGGCGGACCAGCAGATCCCCGATCCGCGCCGACGAGGCCCAGTGGACCCTCCGCAGGTCGTCGCCGATCACGTAGGGCCGCAAGCCGGCGAACTCTTCGCCACCGGTACGGCCGAGCACCGTTCGGGTGGCTCCGGCCATGGGATCGTCGATGCCGCCGCCTGCCGTCACCCGTTCGAGACGTTCGATGGCCGGAAGCACGGTGAGAGTGGCAACGCCGGCCACCGCCATCCGCCGTCGGACCAGGCCGAACGGGTCCACGACCTGGGCTTCCATGGGGCCGACGTGGACCAGTCCCCGCCGTTGGGTGGGAAGTCGGTAGCTGGCCGTCTGCTGTTCGTCTGGCGGCATCGGGGCCACCGTGAGCCGAGCCCCCACGGTTCCCTCGACGGGGTCGTGGAGGGTGAGTACCGGGGTCCGTCGACGACCGCGGTTGACGATCGTGGCCTCCACCCGAGCAACCCCGCCCAACATGACCCGGGTGGGACGCAGGACCCGTTGCACGTCCAGGACCGGCTGGTTCTGGCGGACGAGGATCAGGGCCACCAGCGGGAGCGCGAGGGCGCAGGTCCCGAGCAGGTACAGCTCGGACAGGCCCAACAGCCGCCCGGCAACGATGGTCGCCAGACCGCCGGCGGCCACGAACCAGCCGGAGCGGGTGGGCATCAGCGGTCGGCGTCGGCCGTCTGGGGGGCGGGTACTGGGACCCGCCGTAGCACCTCGTCGAGTACGTCGCCGGTGGTCGAGCCGGTCACCTGGGCCTCGGGCGTGAGCAAGATCCGGTGGGCCAGCACGGGAAGAGCCAAGGCCTTGATGTCGTCGGGGATCACATAGGAGCGACCCCGGGTTGCGGCCCGGGTACGGGCCACCCGCTGGAGGGCCAACGTGGCCCGGGGCGACATGCCCACCGCCACTGAAGGGTGCTGACGGGAGGCGGCAGCCAGGTCGACCAGATAGCCCTGCAACGCCGGAGCCAGGTGGACGGTGCGGGCCGCGGCCACGAGGCCGTTCACCTGGGCGGGGGTGACCACGGGTTGGAGATCTTCGATGCGAGGACGTTCGCCGTGGGCCGACAGCATCTCCAGCTCGGCGGTGCGATCCGGGTAGCCCATGGAGATGCGCATGAGGAACCGGTCGAGCTGGCTCTCGGGCAGGGCGTAGGTGCCCTCGTGCTCGATGGGGTTCTGTGTGGCGATGACCATGAAGGGCGGGGGCAGGTCGTGGGTCTCACCGTCGACGGTGACCTGACGTTCGGCCATGGCCTCCAACAGGGCCGACTGGGTCTTCGGCGAAGCACGGTTGATCTCGTCGGCCAACACCACGTTGGCGAAAACCGGCCCGGCGCGGAAGTCGAAGCGGTCCAGTCCCCGGTTCCACACGTTGACCCCGACCACGTCGGTGGGTAGCAGATCGGGGGTGAACTGGATCCGCCCGAACGGCGCATCGATCGAGCGGGCCAGCGCCTTGGCCAGGCTGGTCTTGCCGACGCCGGGCACGTCCTCCACCAGCAGATGGCCCTCCGACACCAGGCACAACAGCACCAGATCGATGGCATCGTCCTTGCCCTGGATCACCAGAGCGATGTTCTCCCGCAGGGCCTGATGCAGGCTGGAGAAGCTCTCGGACCGTTCTGGGGAGTGGTTGGACACGGGGAAACAGTAGGTCGTGCCATGCTCGGGCGGTGCAGCACGTGTTGGCCGTCGACATCGGCGGGACGAAGATGGCCGTTGGTGTGGTCGACGAGGCTGGCCGCGTGGTCGCGTTCGACCAGGTAGCCACCGGTGGGGCCGATGGCCAAGAGATGTTCGCCACCCTCACATCACTGGTCGATGAGGTGAGGGCCTCGGTCGACGTAGACCTCGTGGCCTGTGGGGTCGGGTGCGGGGGACCGATGGAGGCCGGAGGTGAGACGGTCAGCCCACTCAACATCGAGATGTGGCGCGCCTTTCCCCTCCGGTCGGCACTGGCCGACCACACCGGACTCGATACCTCGGTCGACAACGATGCCAAAGCCTTGGCTTTGGCTGAGGGTTGGGTGGGAGCGGCCGCCGGTCACCGAAACTTCCTGGCCATGGTCGTGTCCACTGGGGTGGGCGGTGGCATCGTGCTCGACGGCCGCCTGCTCGACGGCCACGGTGGCAATGCCGGACACATCGGCCACCTCAACGTCGTGCCCGGTGGGCGGCTGTGTGCCTGCGGATCCCACGGATGTCTCGAGGCCGAGGCTTCAGGTAGTGCCATCGCCGCCATCACCGGCCGACCTCCGGCCGAAGCCTCGCCCGACGTGCGGGCCCACACCGGCCAGTTGGTGGGCCGGGCCGTCGGCTCGGTGGCGGCCCTGCTCGACCTGCGGGTGGCCTGCGTGGCCGGCTCGGTGGCCCTCGGCTACGGCCCCGACTTCTTCACCGCCGCTCAGGCCGAACTCGACCGCACGGCCACCATCGGGTTCGCCCGGGGGGCAACCATCCGACCGGCCGGACTGGGGGCCGATGGCCCCATCGTGGGGGCCGCGGCTGTGGCCTGGCGAGCCCTCGGCCACGACCTGGGAGTCAAATGAACATCTTCGCCATGGCCCGCCCGTTGCTGCGCCACCCGATTCTGTGGCCCACCGCGGTGGTCACGGCCCTGCGTCTGGCTGCTCCGGGTTGGTGGCGACGCCGGCCCTTCCTGCCGCTACCCGATCCCGACTACCTCCGGTTTCGGTTGGAGACGCAGTACGGCAGCGGAACCGATCCTGACCCCGGCGACATGGTCGTCTACCTCAGGTGGGTGCGGGCCACGGAACGAGCCCGCCGGTAACCATGGCCACCGACCTGATCCGGGTACAGATGCCCCTGCGCCACCCGTTGCGATCGGCGCGCGGTACCGAGACGGTGCGCGACGTGATCCTCGTGCGGGTCGTCGGCGACGACGGGGTAGCCGGTTGGGGGGAGTGCTCGGCGCTGGCCCGACCCACCTACACCGCCGAGTACACCGATGCTGCCTGGGCGGTTCTACGGGATCACCTCGTCGCCGGCCTCGACGTTGTCGGGCACCCGATGGCCGTCGCGGCACTGCGAGGGGCCGAGCAAGATGCCGCGCTTCGTCGCCAGAACCGCTCGTTGGTCGACCGGGTGGCATCGCGACTCGGACGACCGGCCACGGCCGTGGCCCGCACCGCAGTGATCGGCCGGCAGGGCACAGTGGCTGGGCTGGTGGCCGAGGTCGCCGATCGGATGGCCGCCGGCGCGGCCATGGTGAAGCTCAAGGCGACGCCGCATCCCGATGACCTGGCCGCGGTAGCCGAGGTGAGGGCCACCTTTCCCGACCTGGCCTTGGCCGTCGATGGAAACGGCACCCTCGACAGCCGTTCGGTGACGATGCTCGATGGCTTGGGCTTGGTCTACATCGAGCAACCGGCTCCGGCCGACGACCTGGTGACATCGGCCCGCCTGGCCCGCCGATGCGATACCCCCATAGCGCTCGACGAATCGGTGACCTCGGCGGCGGTGCTGGAGACGGCGGCTGCTATCGGTGCCGGAGCGGTGGTCAACATCAAACCGGCGCGTCTCGGCGGAGTGAATTCTGCTGTCGAAACCATCGCGGTAGCAACCGATGTCGGCTGGTCGATGTTCGTGGGCGGCATGCTCGAGACCGGGGTGGGTAGAGCAGCGGCTTTGGCGTTGGCCGCGTCCCCGGCGTGCACGCTGCCCACAGATCTGGGCCCGTCGGACCACTACTTCGTCCGCGACATCACCGAACCGATCCTGGTCGATGACCGCGGGCAGGTGTTGGTCCCCACCGGCACGGGCATCGGGGTCACCCCGATCGATGCGGTGCTCGACGAGGTGACCGTCGACCGGTTGACCTTCTCGTGAACTGGGCTGTCGAACGCCACGTCGGTTCGGCGACCACCTTCCACGGGCGGGCAATGCCCGATCCGGTTCGCCGGGCCGTCTGGTGGTTCGAGGTGGACCGTCCAGCAGTGGCCCTCGGGAGCACCCAAAAGCCCGAGGTGATCGACAGCGACCGGGCCGAAGCTGCTGGCGTGGAAGTGGTGCGGCGGCGCAGCGGCGGGGGAGCGGTGTGGTTGGCCCCCGGAGTGGTCACGTGGGTCGATGTGCTGCTACCGGCCGACGACCCGCTGTGGCACGACGACGTGAGTCGGTCGGCCCGCTGGCTCGGCCACCGTTGGGTGGAGGCTCTCGGCGACCTCGGAATCGAGGGCCTCGTGGTTCACGACGGCCCGATGGTCCGCAGCGTCCACTCCGACCTGATCTGCTTCGCCGGGATGGCCCCCGGTGAGGTGACCCTCGACGGCGCCAAGGCGGTGGGGATCTCGCAGCGTCGGACTCGACGGGGAGCCCGCTTTCAGTGCGCCGTGCTCCACGAGTGGAACCCTCAGCCTCTGGCCGACTTGTTGGCCATGGCCCCGGTGGATCGCCACCGCATGGTTTCAGAGGTGGCGGCCGCTGGTGTTGGCATCGGGGCTGTACCCCCGTCGGCGGTGGTGGCTGCCCTGATGGCCCGCCTGCGTTCCGGCTAAAAGGCCAGCTCACAACGGGAATCGAACGGATGTTCCGTCTTTACAACTGTCGCTCTTCGGATAAGAATGGCGACAAATGGAAGTCCAGGGAAGCTCAGGGAAAACCGAAGAAGGGGCAGGGACGTCGGTAGCGACGTCCTTCACCACGTACGGCTTCGACCCGCTGATGGGCCTGTTTCGCACGAACATCGAGCCCAACGGCCGGATCGTGCTCCCGTCGGCCCTGCGCTACCCCTACGGCGACACCGTGGTGGTCATGCCGTGGGGCAGCCAGTTCCTCATGGTCCAGACGCCGCACGTGAACCACCTCGTCGTCGAAGACATGAAGGGCAAGGCCAAGAACCAAGGGGGCGTCGTGCCTCCTCGCCGCGGCAAGCGCTCCCAGCACAAGAGCAGCCGGCTTTCCCTCGACAAGCAGTTCCGCTTCGTGATCCCACCCAACCTGCGCGAGATGGCGGGCATCAACGAGCAGATCGTGATCTGCGGTGCTGGTGAATCGGTGGAGATCTGGGCCGCGGAGCGCTACGAGACCGACGAAGCCCCCTTCCTCAACGACGACTCCCTCTACTTCGACACCTTCGACGGCCTGTGATGAACACCGCACCAGCCTTCGATCACACCTCGGTCATGCTCGACCGGGTGCTGGAGCTGTTCGCTCCGGTGCCCGCGGGCACGATCGTGGATGCAACTCTTGGCGGCGCCGGCCACGCGGCGGCCCTGCTCGAGGCCCGTGGTGACCTACGGGTCCTCGGTCTCGACCAGGACCCCAATGCCCTGGGCGCAGCGCAAGCCCGACTCGCCGAATTCGGCGACCGGGCCACGGCAACTCGTGCCCGCTTCGACCAGCTGGCGACGGTGGTCGCCGCAACCGGTGCCGCCAACCAACCAATAGTCGGGGTCCTGTTCGACCTCGGCGTCTCCTCGCCCCAGCTCGATCGGGCCGAGCGAGGCTTCTCCTACCGCCACGAAGGTCCGCTGGACATGCGGATGGACCCCGACGCTCCCCGCACGGCAGCCGACATCGTCAACGGCGCTGACGAACGAGAGCTCCGCCGCATCCTGCGTACCTATGGCGATGAGCGCTTCGCCGACCGGATCGCCCGGCGCATCGTGGCCGCCCGTCCCATCACCACCACCACCGAGTTGGCGGAGATCGTCCGGGATGCCATTCCCGCCGCCACCCGCCGCACCGGCGGACACCCGGCCAAGAGGACCTTCCAGGCCCTGCGGGTGGAGACCAACGAAGAGCTCTCGGTCCTGGCCGACGGGCTCGATGCCGCCATCGAGGTGGTCGCCCCCGGCGGTCGGGTGGTCGCCATCTCCTTCCAATCGGGCGAAGACCGGGTGGTCAAGGCCCGGTTCCGCACGGCCGAGACCGGCGGCTGTACCTGCCCGCCGGCGCTGCCCTGCGGGTGTGGCGCCGTTCCTGAGGCCCGCCTGCTCAAGCGAGGTGGGTGGACCGCCTCGCCTGCCGAAATCGAGCGCAACCCCCGTGCCGCCAGCGCCCGCCTCCGGGCCATCGAGAAGCTTTCTGAGGATCTGTCATGACCAGCGTCGCCCGCCCCCTCCGTCCCGCCCCTGTCCGTCCGGTCTCGGTACCGACCGACCTCCACGTGGTCCGCCGTAGCCGCCAGCGGGCCCAGACCCGTCGCGTCCGTCCGGCAATGGTGCTGGCCATCGGGGTGATCGTGGTGTTCGGCGCCCTGCTGGCCTCGGTCGCCATCCGCTCGATGCTGGTCGCCGGTCAAGAGAACTTGGACCAGACCCGGGTACAGGTCCGCACCGAGCAGAAGCAGCTCCAGACCGACAGGGTGGAGCTGGCCACTCAGCAGTCGCCAGAGAGAATCGCAGCCCGGGCCCAAGCGCTCGGCATGGTCGCCACCGCCGATCAGCGGTGGGTGAGCCTGGCCCCGTCGACGACACCGACGATCGACCCGATACCCGAGGCCACCGAGCGCAGCAACGAACTGGCGATCGCCCGGCCATGAGCACCTACGACGACGGTCTCGACGACTTCTTCGGCCGCCCGACTTCCGGGCGGACGCTGGTCGTCCTGCCCCCGCGTCGTGAGACGGTTCGTTCGGCCCAGCCCGCTCGGCCCGCTCGGGCCGCCCGCCCAGCACCCCGTCGTTCCCCGGTCCCGACGCCGGCCCCTCGGCCCCGTCAGCCCCAGCCCCGGCTGGCCCCTCCGTTGGTCGACCAGGCCACCGCGGCCCGTCGGACCAAGCGTCGACTCATCGCCTGTGTGGCCGCGGTGGTGGCCCTGGCGGCCACCGTCACCGTCCGCCTGGCCGATGTACAGATCTCCCAGCGTGACCAGTGGATGGCCATGGGCATCGATGCCCGCGATGGCTACCAAGAGATCCCCGCAGGCCGGGGGGCCATCGTGGACCGCAAAGGTCAGCCCTTCGCACTGTCGGTGGCCCGGGCCAACGTGGTGGCCGACCCCAAGTACATCGAGGAGCCGACCCAGGCGGCGCTGGCCCTGGCGCCCATCCTCAAGGTGGATGTCGCCACCCTCCAAGCAAAGTTGTCCAAGCCCAACTCCCGATACCAACTGTTGGCGGCCACCGTCGACGAAGACGTTCGAACCGCGCTGGAGGAGGTGCTCACCGAGGAAGGGATCGTGGGCATCACCTTCCAAGACCAGTTCGTGCGGCACTACCCGAGCGACAACCTGGCCCGAGGCATCGTCGGCATGACAGCCGAAGGCGGCCTTGTGGACGAAGACGGCCGTCAAGGCCTCCGGGGCGTGGAACTGGCCTACGAGGATCAACTCATGGGGACCCCTGGTCGCCGCTACTTCGAACGCGATACGGGCGGCAACACCATCGCCGACACTCCCGAATCGGTGGACCCGGCCAAGCCCGGTACCGACGTGTACCTCACCCTCGACCAGTCGTTGCAGTACTCCGCCGAACAGGCGCTCATCGACCAGGTGGATGCCACTGGGGCCGACGAGGCCATGGCCATCATCACCAAGCCGAGCACGGGCGAGATCCTGGCCATGGCCAGCGTCGCCCGGGGCGAGGACGACACGATCACCAGCACCAAGGACAACCGGCCGGTCAGCACCGTGTTCGAACCAGGGTCGGTCAGCAAGATGATCACCGTTGCCTCGGCCATGGAGGAAGGCATCGTCACCCCCAACACGATGCTCAACGTGCCCGATCACCTCACGCTCTACGACCACACCTTCACCGACCACGACCCGCATCCAGACCAGTCCTGGACCACCACCGACATCCTGGTGACGTCATCGAACATCGGGACCATCAAGATCGCCCAGCAACTCGGCAAGGAAAAGATCGACGCCTACCAGCGGGCCTTCGGCTTCGGTCAGGCCTCCGGCTCGGACATCCCCGGCGAGGTCAACGGCCTGATGCTCGACCCCGACGACTGGTCGGGCACCAGCATCGGGGCCATCCCGATCGGCCAGGGCATCTCGGTGACCGCCCTTCAGATGCTCGGGGCCTACAACGTGATCAGCAACGATGGCGTCTACGTGGCCCCCCGCCTGGTCGGTGCCACCGACGATGGCAGCGGACCGACGCCCACGTCGGCGGGGGAGACCCGACGGGTCCTCTCGGTCGACAACGCGCAGGCCATGCGCCTCATCCTCTCCAAGGTGGTGGGCGAAGGTACCGGCTCTTCGGCCGCAGTGCCGGGGTACACGGCCTTTGGCAAAACGGGCACGGCCCGCATTCCCCAGGATCACCCCACCGACCCCACTGACGCCTACCGGACCGAGTCGGGGGGCTACGAGTACCAGTCGAGCTTCGTGGGAGGCATCGACGGAGCCGACCTGTCGATCATCGTCACCGTCAAAAACGCCCAGACGTCGATATACGGCGGGCAGGTCGCGGCCCCGATATTCGCGCAACTGGCTTCGCTGGCCCTGCGCAGCGAACAGGTCCCCCCTCCAGCCCTGGTCGCGGCAGCAGAGGCCGGCGTCCCCGAGCTCAGCACGTCGGCCAAGGCCGTCGACGGGGAGGATCCCGGTTTGATCGCTTCCACCAAGCAAGGCTGAAGCAGTCATGCTTTTGTCCGAGCTTCTCCGAGCGATCGCCGACCGCCCTGCCTTCCGCGATGTTCGCGCTGTCGTCGATGACGACATCGAGCTCACCCGGGCCGTCCACGACTCTCGCGAGGCCGTGCCCGGAACCCTGTTCTGCTGCGTTGTCGGCGCCGTCCACGACGGCCACGACCACGCCGTAGCGGCCGTCGCCGCGGGAGCTTCCGCTCTGCTGTGCGAACGGCCGCTCGGGCTCGGGGTGGCGGAGATCATCGTGCCGTCGGTCCGTGAAGCCATGGGTCCGGTCGCCGCTGCCCTCGCCGGGTACCCCGCCGACGTACTCGAGGTGATCGGCGTCACCGGAACCAACGGCAAGACCACGGTCGTGCAGATGCTGGCCGCGATCCTGCCCGAGACCGGCGTCATCGGGACGCTCACCGGGGCCCGCACGACCCCCGAAGCACCCGAGCTACAAGCCTTGCTCGCCGAGATGGTGGCTTCGGGCCGTGGTCGGGTGGCCATGGAGGTGTCGTCGCATGCCCTCGACCTCCACCGGGTCGACGGCACCCGCTTCCGGGTCGCGGTGTTCACCAATCTCAGCCAGGACCACCTCGACCACCACGGCGACATGGCCCGCTACTTCCAGGCCAAGGCTCGGCTGTTCCAGCCCGAGCTCACCGAGCGGGCCGTGGTCAACCTCGACGACCCCCACGGCCGCCTACTGCGTGACGCCGCCCTAGTGCCCACCGTCGGCTACAGCCTCGACGACATCACCGACCTCGAGCTACGAGCCGACGGGTCTTCGTTCAGGTGGCGGGGCACCGACATCACCCTTCACCTGC
>JBDTBS010000189.1:0-17974 GCA_039924035.1 Aquihabitans sp.
CACCAGGTAGCTGAGGGCCAGCAGGCTGGCACCCCCGATGGTGCCGATGGCCCCCACCATGCGCCGTCCTCGGGTATCGGCCAGACGACCGCCGATCACGATGCCAATGCCTGCGGGCGTACCGGTGGCCAGGGTGAACAGGGTGAGTTGAGCGGCCGAGAACCCGTGCTCGTTGCGTAGGAAGTCGTTGTGGAACTGGGTGTTGGGGGCCCAGAACATCAGCCCGAAGAAGGCCACGGTGGCCAGTAGCAGGAGCCGGCGGCGGTGTCCGGCCATGGTGGCTCGGCCGTGAGGGCGCACGAAGCGACGGCTCTCGGGCAACCGTCGACCAACGGATATGAAGAGCGGTAAGAACAGGACGGGGACCACGTAGATGACCCGCCAGGCCCACGGGGCCATGTCGGCCAGCGGAACCAGCATGACGGCGAGACCGGCCCCCAACGCTCCGGTCATGGCCAGCACGCTGGCCGCATAGGCCCGCCCGCCGGCTGGCATCTCCTCGGCGGCAACCACGGCGATGAGCAAGGCCATGGCCGTGGAGCAGGCCCGCGACAGAGTTTGGGTGGAGCCGAGGAAGACCAGACCGGGAGACAGAGCACCCATGGCCGCGAAGATGGCGCTGCCCACTGCGGTGGCCAGCAGCAGTTTCTGGCGACCCTTCCGATCCGAGATGGCCATGATGCCGACCGAGAGCAGCACTCCGACCCGGATGGCGGCCAAGGTTGTGCCCTGAGCGGTGCTCGACGCGCCGAACTCGTCGGCCGCGAAGGTGATGGTCTGGGTGATGACCGTGCCGAGGTAGCCGGCCAACAGAGAGAGCGCGCACAGTCGGCTGAGGATCTGCGACGACCGGGCGTTGAAGCGAGCGGGTGGCGACCACCAAGGAGAGATGAACACCGGCTCACCGCCGGGACCGAAGGCCACCGGTTCGGGAGCTTCGCGTCGGACCACCATCTTGCGTACCAGCGGTCTGAACAGCACGCCCCAGATGGGAATGGCCAGCACCCAGCGGGTGGTCTCGGTGACCCGGTACCGGGCTTGCCCCAGCGATTCGACATCGAGGGTCCGCTCATAGTGCTCGAAGGGCCCCTCCGTGCAGGTGTATCGCCCGGGCTCGACGACATCTTCCAACATGAGGTCGTTGCGGGGGGCTTGTAGAGCGGCCAACCCTCGGTCGTCGGTGTCGAAGGTCGCCGTTGTCTCACGAACGTCGTGGGCGCTCAGTGGGGGTCCTCGCGGTCTGGGTCATCGTCGTCGGGGTCGGATCGTAGGTCTGGATCTTGTTCCTCGGCGGCTTTGGCCCGAGCGTTGGCGACTCGCAACAGGATCACGAACAGCCCGATCGGGGCGGCGACCATCAGCGCTTCATCCCATCCGCCCTGGTGGGCCAGCACCACGGCCAGGCATGTCACGAGTGGCAGCTTCACAGACCATCACGCGGAGCGACAACGCGGCAGCCAGAAGGACGCGGTTCCAATAGCGCCCGATACCGTGACGGGGTCCCCCCACCTCTCCGGACGCGTTGGTCGAAAAGTTCGCCAGTCCGGAATCGTCATGCGAGGATGAACCGACCGGGAGGAGTGTCGTGCGCGAGAAGGTCAAAGCCATCATCGACATCGTTCGCCCGTCGATTCAGGCCGACGGCGGCGACATCTTCCTACGTGACGTCGGTGACGATGGCGTGGTGGTGGTGGAGCTCACCGGGGCCTGTGTGGAGTGCCCGGCATCAGCCATCACGCTCAAGTTCGGGGTCGAACGGATCCTCAAGGATCGCGTGCCGGGTGTGACCGCGGTACATCAATACCAGCCGGTCGACGAAGTCGAGTCCCCGGTCACCTCCTGAGCGACCACGAACCGATCGCCATGCGCCCCTCGTCCCCCCACGATCTGCTGAAGGCTGCCCAGGAAGGCGACCGCGGCTCCTTGGCCCGTCTGCTGTCGCTCGTGGAGCGGGGCGGTGAGGGGGCTCGCCAGGTCGGTCGAGTGGCCTACGGGCAAGCGGGCCATGCATACACGGTGGGTATCACCGGGTCGCCCGGGGCCGGCAAGTCGACCCTCACCAGCGCTCTGGTGGCCTACGTCCGTAGCACCGGCGAACGCCTGGCCGTGCTGGCCATAGACCCGTCCTCGCCCTACACCGGTGGGGCCATCCTCGGAGACAGGGTCCGCATGGGTCAGCACACCCTCGACGACGGCGTGTTCATCCGGTCCATGGCCACCCGCGGTCATCTCGGTGGGCTGACCCTGGCCGCCCCCGAAGCCATCCGGGTACTCGGTGCCGCTGGCTTCCCGTGGGTCGTGGTGGAGACGGTCGGCGTCGGCCAGGTGGAGGTGGAGGTGGCCGGGGCGGCCGACACCACCGTGGTGGTGGTCAACCCGGGTTGGGGCGACAGCGTGCAGGCCAACAAGGCCGGGCTCATGGAGATCGCCGACATCTTCGTGGTGAACAAGGCCGACCGTGACGGGGCCAAACAGACCGCCCGCGACCTCGAGTCGATGCTCGACCTCACCACTTCGGGCCGGTGGCGACCCCCGGTGATCCCCGCGGTGGGGACCACCGGTGACGGCGCCCCGGAGCTTTGGGAGGCCATCGTCCGCCACCGTCGCACCATCGAGACCTCCGGCGAGTTGGCCCATCGCCGAGACCTGCGGCTGCGTGAGGAGCTCGATCTCATCGTGGCCAAGCGATTGCGGGCCAAGGCCGAGTCGCTGCTCGATGCCGACGGTGTGGCCAGCGTGGAAGCCGACGTGCGAGCCGGCCGTCTCGACCCGTGGGCTGCTGCCGACCAGCTACTGGCCCCCTTGGACGCCTGAGACCCTCATTGCTCCCGTAGGGTGCTCCGTCATGTCTGAGACCTCCGAGAACCTGGTGACCGTGGAACGACGCGACGACGGCGTGGCCGTGGTCACCTTGCAGAACCCGAAGGTCAATGCCTTGTCGTCCGCCGTCCTGCGCGAATTGCAGGCCGCGGCCGAAGGCCTCACCGCCGACCCGCCTGGGGCCGTTGTGGTCACCGGTGGCGAGCGAGTGTTCGCAGCCGGTGCCGACATCAGCGAGTTCGCCGGACCCGACGAGGCCCGCGAGATCGGCGCCCTCTTCCTTTCCGCTCTGAACGCGGTGGCCGCCATCCCTCGGGCCACCATTGCCGCGGTGGCCGGGTTCGCCCTCGGTGGAGGTTGTGAGCTGGCCCTGGCCTGTGACTTCCGTTTGGCTTCGTCGAAGGCCCGCTTCGGTCAGCCCGAGATCCTGCTCGGCATCATTCCCGGTGGGGGCGGTACCCAACGGTTGCCCCGCCTCGTGGGACCGGCCCGAGCCAAGGATCTGATCTTCACCGGGCGTCAGGTGCGCGCCGACGAGGCCCTGGCCATTGGCCTGGTCGATCGGGTGATTGAGCCCGAGGCCCTCCACGCCGAGGCTCTGGCTTGGGCGGCCGAGTTGGCCGCAGGGGCCACCGTGGCCCAAGGGTTGGCCAAGCAGGCCATCGACGATGGGCTCGACAGCACGCTCGGCGACGGTCTCGAACTGGAGCAACGCCGATTTGTCGAGGTGTTCGGCACCGACGATGCCGCCATCGGGGTGGCCTCGTTCCTGGCCGACGGCCCCGGCCACGCCACCTTCACCGGCCGCTGACCGGGCCGGCCGCTCGTCCGAGCTGGGTCAGGTAAAAGGCCGGTTTGGCCTAGCCATGCCGCACCTGGGCCTGATCAGGCCCAGGTGAGACGACCGAGGTCGAGTGGGGTGGGCAGATCGCGATGCGCGGGGGCCACCCGGACGGTCAGCCCGTAGCGCCCCGGCAGGGTGCAAGCCACCTCGCCGTGGAACACCGCCGGCCGGGCGTCAGCATCGACACACTCCATGCTGGCGATGGCTGGCTCGCTGATCTTGTCGAACTGACCGACGTGGCCGTGCACCAGTTGGACGACGACATCGTCGGCTCCGAGCGTGCCGAGGTCGACCTGCACGGTGACCGAGCGGGCGGTGCCGAGCTCGGCGGTCTCGTCCCCGGTGTCGACGTCGATCACGTGCACCGAATCCCACCCGTCGAGCACTCGAGCCTTCCAGTCGGCGAGAGCCACGGCTCCGGCGTGATGGTCGCTGCGCAGTCGTTCGGCGCTGGTTGCGGTGGGCTCGTAGAGGTCGCTGACGTAGTCACGCACCATCCGTGATGCCACCACGGCCGGCCCGAGCGACGCCAGATTCTGCTTCACCCGCATCAGCCAGTCCCGGGGCACGCCGGTCTGTCGACGTTTGTAGAACAGCGGGATGATCTGCTGTTCGAGCAGGTCGAAGAGGCTGTCGGCTTCCATGCGATCGCGAGCCTCGATGTCGTCGACATCTTCCATCGAGGTGATGGCCCAGCCGTTGGTGCCGTCGAACATCTCGTCCCACCAGCCGTCGAGGATCGAGCAGTTCAGCGTGCCGTTGAGGGCGGCCTTCTCGCCGCTGGTACCGCAGGCCTCGTGGGGGCGCCGAGGGGTGTTCAGCCAGATGTCGGAGCCCTGGTAGAGCGAGCGGGCCACCGAGATGTCGAAGTCGTCGAGGAACACGAACCGGTGGCGCACACCGAGGTCGTGGGCGTAGGCCACCAGTTGGCGGATCATCTCCTTGCCCTGATCGTCGGCCGGGTGGGCCTTGCCGGCGAACACGAACTGGATCGGCCGATCGGTGTCGAGCAGCAAGGTCTGCAGGCGTTCTCCCTGTGACAGGAGAAGGTTGGCTCGCTTGTAGGTGGCGAAGCGACGGGCGAACCCGATGGTGAGCGCGTGGGGATCGAGGAGGTCGTCGGCCCAGGCTGCCTCCGACGTGGAGGTACCGGTCTCGATGGCCCGCTGACGCATTCGTTCGCGAACGAAGGTGACGAGGCGCGATCGGGCCTGATCCTTCACCCGCCACAGTTCGTCGTCGGGGGTATCCCAGATGCGGGCCCAACTGGTGGCCGCCGCTTCGTCCCAGTCGGGCAGGACGTTACGTGACAGCAGTTCGCTCATGTCGGCGGACACCCAAGTACCAGCGTGGACGCCGTTGGTGACCGACGTGATCGGAACCTCGTCGTGGGGGAGATCGGGCCACAGATCGCCGAACATCTCACGGCTGACGGCCCCATGCAGCTTCGAAACGGCATTGGATCGTCCAGCGAGACGCAGGCCCATGACGGCCATGTTGAACGGTTCGGTGACAGGCTCGTCGGAGCGGTGGCCGAGTTCCATGAGTCGGTCGACGGTTATGCCGCACTCGGCCGCCCAACCGCCGAAGTACGACTCGATCAGTGGGCGGGGGAACCGGTCGATGCCCGCGGGGACGGGCGTGTGGGTGGTGAAGATCGACGATGACCGGGTGGCCTCCACCGCGGCATCGAACGACAGCCCATCGTCGACGATGGCTCGGCGGATGCGTTCCAGTCCGAGGAACTCGGCATGGCCTTCGTTGGTGTGAAAGACCTGCGCCTCGATGCCAAGGGCTTCGAGGGCTCGGACACCACCGACGCCGAGCAGGATCTCCTGGCGGAGGCGATGCTCCACGTCGCCGCCGTAGAGCCGGTCGGTGACCCCTCGCAGCTCGGGCGGGTTGTCGTCGACGTCGGCATCGAGGAGGTAGAGCGCCACCCGGCCAACATCGGCCCGCCACACCCTGGCCACCAGCGGAGACCCGGCCAGGTCGACCCGTATGCGGATGTCGTCGCAGGGGGTGAGAGCCATGGCCCAAGGGTCTTGGTCGGGGAACTTCTCCTGTTGCCAGCCGTCGCCCGACAGGCCCTGTCGGAAGTAGCCGTGCCGGTAGAACAGACCCACTCCCACCAGTGGGACCCCGAGGTCGCTGGCCGACTTCAGGTGGTCGCCGGCCAGGATGCCGAGGCCTCCGGAGTACTGGGGGAGAGACTCGGCGATTCCGAACTCCGGCGAGAAGTAGGCCACGTTCTGCAGGGGGGATTCGTCGCGAGCTTGAAACCAGCGGGGACCGGTCAGGTAGCGGCCGAGTTCGTCGTCGACCTCGCTGAGGAAGCGCATGAACGCAGGGTTGGCCGCCAGCGCGTCGAGCCGGGCCGGGGATACCTCGGCGAGCACGCTGAGGGGGTCGTGGCGGGTGGCATCCCACACGTCGGGGTCGACCCAGCGGAACAGATCTCGGGTGCGGTTGTCCCAGGACCACCGCAGATTCATGGCCAGCCGCTGGAGCGGGGCGAGGGCCTCGGGGAGGCGGGGTTGAACGGTGAAACTCCGAAGCGCACGCATGTCGCGACCGTAGCCAGGTGCCGCCGGGAGCGGTACCCCAGGCCGATCGGTGTGTTCGAGCGCTCCTTTGGGCGGCCCGATTTGGTGACATCGCTGGGCGCCGTAGCATCGCCCGGGTGAACGTCGATGACCCCACTTGGTACCAGCGAGCCATCTTCTACGAAGTCCTCGTGCGCGGGTTCTACGACTCGAACGGTGACGGCACCGGTGATCTGCGCGGCATCACCGAGAAGCTCGACTACCTCGAGTGGTTGGGCGTCGATTGTCTGTGGCTGTTGCCCTTCTACCAATCACCCCTTCGTGACGGCGGCTACGACATCTCCGACTTCTTCACCGTCCTCCCCGAGTACGGCACCGTCGGTGATGCCGCCGAGTTGATCGACGAGGCCCATCGTCGGGGCATTCGGGTCATCGCCGACATGGTGATGAACCACACCAGCGACCAGCACCCGTGGTTCCAGGAATCCCGCTCATCACGCGACAACCCTCGCCACGACTGGTACGTGTGGGGCGACGACAACGAGCGGTGGTCCGAGGCCCGGGTCATCTTCGTCGACACCGAGCCTTCGAACTGGACGTGGGACCCCGTACGCGAGCAGTACTACTGGCACCGCTTCTTCCACCACCAGCCTGATCTCAACTTCGACAACCCCGACGTGGCCGATGCCATGCTCGATGCCGTTCGCTACTGGCTCGGCCTGGGGCTCGACGGGTTCCGGCTCGACGCAGTGCCCTACCTGTTCGAACGCGACGGTACCAACGGTGAGAACCTGCCCGAGACCCACGAATACCTCCGTCGGCTGCGCAAGGTCGTCGACGACGAGTTCCCGGGACGGGTGCTGCTGGCCGAAGCCAACCAGTGGCCCTCCGACGTCGTCGACTACTTCGGCGACGGCGACGAATGCCACATGTGCTTCAACTTCCCGTTGATGCCCCGCATGTTCATGGCTGCCCGCCAGGAGACCGCGAAGCCGATCCGAGAGATCTTGGCCAGCACGCCCGACATCCCCGAGGGGTGCCAGTGGGGGATCTTCCTGCGCAACCACGACGAGCTGACCCTGGAGATGGTCACCGACGAAGAGCGCGACTACATGTACGCGGAGTACGCCAAGGACCCGCGCATGAAGCGCAACGTCGGCATCTCTCGGCGTCTGGCCCCGCTCATCGACAACGACCGCCGCCTGGCCGAGCTGTTCCATGGGCTGCTCTTCAGCCTGCCCGGTAGTCCCGTCATGTACTACGGCGACGAGATCTCAATGGGCGACAACATCTACCTGGGAGACCGCGATGGGGTGCGGACTCCGATGCAGTGGACCCCGGACCGCAACGGCGGCTTCTCCTCAGCCGACTTCGCCCAACTCTACCTGCCGCCTCTGATGGACCCCGTCTACGGCTTCCAGGCCACCAACGTCGAGTCGCAGATGCGAAACCCGGGGTCGTTCCTGCACTGGGTCCAGCGCATGGTCCACGCTCGCCGGGAGCACACCGTGTTCGGCACCGGTGGGTTCACCCAGCTCGATGTGGCCAACGACACGGTGTTCGCGTTCCTTCGCCACCAGGAGCGTGAAGACGGCGGCGACGACGTGGTGCTGTGCGTGAACAACCTGTCGAAGGTGGCTCAGCCCGTGGAGCTCGACCTGTCGGCGCTGGCCGGCAAGCAGCCGGTGGAGCTGTTCGGTCGGGTGGCGTTCCCGACTGTTGGTGAGTTGCCCTACTTCGTGACGCTGCCGCCCTACGGCTTCTACTGGTTCTCCCTGGTGGATCACATGGATGACGATCTGCGCTGAGCCTGTCCGGTAGCGATGTCGGGAGTGGAGCTGTGACCGCTACCGTCTGATCGGTGGAAACCGCCATCCAGACGTGTTACCGACACCCCGACCAGCCGGCCGGAGTGATCTGTCAGCGTTGCGACCGACCGATCTGCGGCCGGTGCATGCATCAAGCCTCGGTGGGGTTCCACTGCCCGGAGTGCACCAAGGCCGGCAAGCAGAAGGTGTACCAGGGCATGGCCTCGCTTCAGACGAAGCCGATGCTCACCTTGATCCTGATCGGCATCAACGTGGCCGTGTTCCTGGCCGGTGTGGTCATGGAGGGCAGCGGCTCCCTGGGAGGCGTTCAAGGCAGGCTTCACCTCGACTTCGGTCTGATAGCGGCCTGGAGTGCGCGCACGTCGTCGGGTTGGTTCCTGTGGGGCGGTGTGGGCCACGGCGAGTGGTACCGGATGATCACGTCCGGGTTCCTCCACTACGGCATCCTCCACCTGGCCATGAACATGTACGTGCTGTACCTGTTGGGTCGGGCCCTCGAACCGGCCACCGGTCGGCTGCGCTTGGCTCTCATCTACATGGTGTCGCTGCTGGCTGGGTCTCTTGGTGCCCTCGTGCTCACGCCCGGAGCACTGACCGTGGGGGCCTCCGGAGCCGTGTTCGGCCTCGTTGGTGCCCTCTTCATGGCTCACCGGGCGCAGGGAGTGTCCTTCCGAGATTCGCCACTGCTCGGGTTCCTCGTGTTGAACTTGATCATCACCTTCGGGCTACCGGGTATCTCCATCGGCGGTCACCTTGGTGGCTTGATGGGTGGAGCGTTCACCGGCTGGCTGATGTTCGACCTGGCTCGCAAGCCCGGGATGGACAAGCGGCTCCCCCTCGGCCTGGCGGCATTCGCCGGCCTGGCCTGCATCGTCGGGGGCATCGTGATCGCGGGGGCCTGGGTCCCGACCTGAACGGGTTCTGACCTGACCTGAAGGATCAGGTCCGGTCGCCCTCCACCAAAGCCTTCAGCACCCGGATGTTGCGACGCCACACCCGGCGCAGAACCATGCCGCCCACGAACCCGCCGATGGGTCCACCCAGCCACCACGGGAAGCTGAGGTGCTCGACCCACAGGAATCGGGTGCGGTCGCCCCGGATGCGAGACAACGTCATCGTGCCGTTGCCGGTTATCCAGCCTTGGTGGCTGACTCCGATCTCGCGACCCTCACGCCACGATGTGATCACCAACCGGTGCTTGAGGTTGAGAGGTCCGACCCGGGTGCGACAGCGGTAGATGGTGCCCACGCCGGTGGCCTGCTCGGACTCGACGGCGATGTCGGTGGTGTTGGCCATCCAGTCGGCATGCTTCTCGACCGACCGGATCTCCTCCCACACCGTGGCCGGTGAGGTGGCGATGACGCTGGACACCCTGATGCGACCCATGGATGGCGAGGATAGGGGGAGGCGGTCAGCCAGTTAGCAGGCGGCAGGCATCTTCGGGGGCGACGATGTTGATCGGTACCCCGGTGCCCTGCTCGAACCCGCCGGTGCTCTGCACCCGAGGGATCACGTGGAGATGCCAGTGGAACGGGTCGTCGCCATGGTGAGGCAAGGTGTGGAGCACCACGTTGTAGGGCACGTCACCGAGCAGGTTGCGAAGGCGGCGCAGCGCGTTGCGCAGGACCCGGCCCGTGTTGGCCAGGGTCCCGGGGTCGGTTTCGTGAAAGCGGGGATGGTGGCCTTCGGGGATCACCAGGAGCTCGAAGGGCGAACCGCTCCACCATGGGGCCACCACCACCACACCGTCCTCGTCGGCCACCACGCGATGGCCAGCGTCGCGCTCGGCGGCCACGGTGGCGCACAGCAGGCAACCGCCGCTGAACCGTCGGAAACCGGCGATCTCGTCGAGCAGACCGTCGGGGACGAAGGGGATGCCCAGGATCTGACCGTGGGGGTGTTGGAGACTCGCCCCTGCGGCCCGACCGTGGTTGATGATGGCCTGGCTGTAGCGAACCCCCGACGAGTGGGCATGATCCTCGAACCGGTCCCGCAGAGCGGCCATGGCCAAGCCGGCTTGAGGATCGTCGAGGTCGGCGAACGAGGCCGTGTGGCTCGGGCTGATCACCAGCACCTCGTGGATGCCCGTGGCCGGGGCCTGGGCGAACAAGGGACCGAGTTGGTCGACCAGCATCGTGCCGCGGCCCTCGAAGGCCGGGTACTTGTTGGGGACCACCCGCAGGAGCCAGGCACCGTCGCGCCCGTAGGTCTCCAGTGCTGGTGGTGTCTCTTCCTCGTGACCCGGACAGAACGGGCAGGGTCCGGCCGATGGCGGTTCCACCACCGCCGGGTCGTGGGCGAAGCCATCGGGTCGTGAACCTCGACCGGTGGCCACGGTGACCCATCTCCCGGTGAGCGGGTCTAGGCGAAGTTGGTTCACCACGGTTTTTGAGCGGCGCAACAGTTGGTCACGGCGTCCATCGTAGGAGCCGCAGCAGCGATCCGCAGGCCACCGGTCGCTGTGGGCTCAATCGGCGATGCGGTATACCGAGATGTGGCTGGTGGAGGTGTCGTCGAAGTCGTCGCCCGACCATGATGCCCACCGTTGGGAAAGGTGGAGCCCGGCCTCGGCGGCCAGGACATCGAGCTGCTCAGGAGTCGACCATCGGATGTGCCACGGACGCAACCGGATGCCGGTCTCGGAGATGTCGATGTACTGGCCGATGATCTCTTGGCGGACCGGATCCTGTTGGCTCACGCTGAGCACGACCTGGTCGGCGCTGACGCGCTTGGGGACCACGGAATCGGTAGCCGCATCCGACACGTCGGGTACGAAGGCTTCGATGGCCACGCAGCCACCGGGCTGCAGTCGTCGGGCCGCGTTGGCCAGGCAGGTTCGCTGACCGTCGACGGTCACCAGGTTGAACAGGGTGTTGTAGGCCACGAACACCACTGCGAACCGTCGATCACCGACCGGGGGATCGGTCATGTCGCCGAGCACCGCTTCGACGGCATCGCCTCCCGGCTTGTCCGACAGGGCGGCCAACATGGCCGGGGAGGCATCCACGCCGGTGACCTGTATGCCCCGTTGGGCCAGGGGAATGGCCAGGCGTCCGGTACCCACACCCAACTCCAGCACCGGTCCGCCGTCGGCCAGACGGGCCACGGCTTCCACGCAGGCCTCGGTGTCGGTGATCGACCCGTACCAGTCGTCGTAGACGTCGGCGAAGCGCTCGCCGTAGGTGGTCTCGTCGTAGCCCTCCATAGCGCCAGTGTCGCAGCCGCCCGCCGGGGCGAACCATCCCGGCCCATTCGCCTGAGTCGGCGGCAACACCGCCCTCTAGCCTGATCGGGTGACCGATGCCTACCTAGACCATGCGGCTTCAACGCCCGTGCGCCCCGAAGCGGTGGCGGCCATGACGCCGTTGCTGGGCTCGTCGTTCGGCAATCCGTCGGGGTCACACCACTGGGCCCGTGAGGCCCGGCGCCTGCTCGACGATGCCCGCGATCAGGTGGCCGACGCTCTCGGGGTGTCGCCCAGCGAGGTGGTCTTCACTTCCGGCGGAACCGAAGCCGACAACACCGCGGTGATGGGCGTCGTGGCCGCCCGCGGTGGCCGGGCCCTGTGCTCGGCCGTGGAGCACTCGGCGGTGCTCGAACCGGTGAAGGCCACCGGCGGGGTGTTCGCCCCGGTGGATGGTGCCGGGCGTCTCGACCTCGATGCCCTCGCCGGCCTGCTCACCGCCAACCCCGACATCACCTTGGTGTCGGCCATGACGGCCAACAACGAGACCGGTGCCGTCCAGGATCTGAGCCAGGTGGCCGACGTGGTGCGGTCGCAGGCTCCCAAAGCGCTGCTGCACACCGATGCCGTGGCCGCCGCCCCCTGGATAGACCTGGCTCCGGTGTCGGATGCCGTGGATCTGCTCACGGTCAGCGCCCACAAGCTCGGCGGCCCCAAGGGCATCGGCGCCCTGGTGGTTCGCACCGGCACCAAGATCACCCCGCTGGTGCGGGGTGGGGGACAGGAGCAGGAGCGACGCAGCGGAACCCCCAACGTGATGGGGGCCGTCGGGTTCGCCGCCGCCCTGTCGGCATGCGTCGCCAACCGTGACCAGACCGTGGCCCGCACCGAAGCCCTGCGGCACCGGCTCATCGACGGATTGGTGGCTGCGGCGCCCGATGCCGTCGTCGTGTCCCCACCGTCGGCCACAGACCGCACTGCGGGCACGGTGCTGGTCTGCTTCCCCGGGATCGAGCGGGAAGCGCTGCTGTTCCTGCTCGACCAGGCCGGCCTCGGAGCTTCGTGGGGCTCCAGTTGCGCCAGCGGGGCCAGCGAGCCCTCCCACGTCCTGGCGGCCATGGGCGTTCCCAGCCACGTATCACGGGGTGCTCTGCGCCTGTCACTCGGTTGGTCCAGCACCGATGCCGACGTGGATGCCGCTCTGGCCGCCGTACCGGCGGCGGTCAACCAGTTGCGAGGCGGCGATCCGGTACCCGCCGGTGCACCAGAAGTAGGAGCGATCCGATGAAGGTGTTGGTGATGATGTCGGGCGGGGTCGACTCGTCGGTGGCCGCCGCGCTGCTCCAAGACGATGGCCACGAGACGGTGGGCGTCACCCTCAAGTTGTGGGGCGGCGAGAGCGACTCGGGTTGCTGTTCGATCAGCGACGTCGACGACGCCCGCCGGGTGGCCGACCGCCTTGGCATCGATCACCACACGTTCAACTTCGGCGACGACTTCACCGAACACGTGGTGGGCCCCTACGCCCAAGACCACGCTGCGGGGCGTACGCCCAACCCCTGCATCGAATGCAACCGGCACATCAAGTTCGATGCCGTATACGAACGGGCCCGGGTCCTGGGCTTCGACGCAGTGGCCACCGGCCACCACGCCCAGATCGTGGAGTTGGCCGACGGCTCCCGTCGCGTCGGTCGGGGCGCAGACCCGGCCAAGGACCAGAGCTACGTTTTGCACATGCTCGACCAGGAGCGGCTGGGCCGGACGCTGCTCCCCATCGGTGGGATGCACAAGAGCGAGGTCCGCGAGCATGCGGCCCGGCTCGGGCTGCGTACGGCCTCGAAGCCCGACAGTCAGGACGTGTGCTTCATCACCAAGACCCAGGGGCGTGGGTCCTTCCTCGAGAACCGCATCGAGCTCACCCCGGCCGAAGTGGTCGACACCGACGGCCAGCCGGTCGGTTCGGTTCCAGCGGTGGAACTGGTCACGCTCGGTCAGCGCAAGGGCCTCGGCTCGGCCGGTGGAGCCGCTCCCCGCTACGTGGTCGACATCGACCGGACCACATCCACGGTGACCGTGGGTAGCCGGGCCGATCTTCTCGTGTCCGAGCAGCCCGCCGACGATTGGCAGTGGTCGGTCGACTCGGTAGACCACGAGGTACTGGTGCAGACCAGTGCCCACGGCGGCCCCCGCCCGGCCACCATCGTCGTCAGCCCCGGCGACCCCGGCCTGGCCACCATCGTCTGGTCGACCCCACAGCGTCGCGTCGCCCCCGGCCAGAGCCTGGTGGCCTACGTGGGTGACACCGTCGTGGGCGGCGGAATGGCCTCCCGCTAGCACCCGCTCACGAGACACCTGTCACCAGCAATGACGCCGAGCGGCGTTGCTGATCGTGTCACGATGGCGGGCATGCCCCAGCACCAGGCCAACTCTTTCGGTCAGGTCATCGCGCGATTGCAACGCTCCCGCCGGTTCAGTCGAGACATCCGGCGGGCCGGGGCCCACAGTGTGGGCCTGGCCACCTCGCCGGGGCCGGTCCCGGGAACGGCGACCACCACCCTCGATGCCACCATCCGGCCGGTGGGTCGCAGCCGGTACCGACGTCTTGGCTGGGCGCCCGGCGAACCCCATCTGGTGCGAGATGACCTCGGTGTCACGGCCAGTCCCGACCGGGCCGCGACCCGTCGATCCCTGCTCTACGTGGCCCACCACACCGACGTCCACGTGTGCGATACCCAGGCACCGGCCCGCATGGTGGGCGGTGAGTCCTTCGGCTGGGTGAACCCCGGGGCCGACAGCGGCCACCGCCCCCAAGAGACCTGCACCACTCAGGTTCTCGATGCTCTCGTGCAGGCCACCAATGCCGTGGCCATCAGCCCGGTCAGCGGGGCCCCAATGGCCTTCTGCATCCAGACCGGCGACAACACCGACAACCGCACCACTGCCGAACTGGCCTGGTGGCTGGATGTCCTCGACGGTGGCTCCGTCACCCCGAACACCGGCGCCGAAGGCCGCTACGAAGGCGTGCAGCGGTCCGGGTGGCGGGCCGTGTGGCACCCCGACCGTCCGGGCTGGGACCGTCGACAGGCCGAGGGCTTCCCTCATCTCCCCGGGTTCCTCGACGGAGCCGTCGCTCCCTTCGATGCCACCGGGCTGTCCATGCCGTGGCTGACCGTGTTCGGCAACCACGACGTCATCTTCTCGGGCTCCTTCGGGCCGGCCCGGGGCCTGCGCATCGACCTGCTCGAACCGATGCTCATGGACACCTCACGCAACCCGGTGAGTGCCACCGGGTTGGTGCGGGCCATCGTCCATGCTTCCACCCTCGGGGCCGACCCGAATCGGTGGGCTCGCCTGTCCAAGGGTCCCGGGGTGATCGACGTGACGCCTGACCCCGATGCCCGGCGAGTCGTACCCGTCGACGAGTTCCTCAGCCGGTTGCTGGCCACCGATGGCGGCATCGGCCCGGCCGGTCACGGGTTCACCACAGACAACCTGGCGGACCACACGACGTGGTGGTCACGCCCCGAGGGCGACCACGTTCAGGTGATCGGTCTCGATACCTGCAACCACACCACTGGTGACAGCGGACGGATGGGTCCGGCCCAGACCGCGTGGTTGGAGGCCGAACTGGCCCGCCACCACAGCCGCTGGCAGGACCGCGAGGGCTGCTGGATCGAGGGCGACGGCACCGATCGGTTGGTCGTGCTGGCCAGCCACCACAACTCGTGGACCATGGGCAACCGCCACGAGGACGAGTACGACCCTGGTGATCCCACCGACGGCGATGCCCTCGTGGAACTCGTCGGACGCTTCCCCAACGTGGTGCTGTGGCTCAACGGGCACTCCCACGAACATCAGATCGTGCCCCACCTCACCGGAGCAGGCACTGGATGGTGGGAGGTCAACACCGCCAGTGCCATCGACTTCGCCCAGCAGGGCCGCACCGTCGAACTGTTCGACAACGGCGACGACACCCTGTCGTTGCTCATCACCGTGCTCGACCATTCCGCCGAGCCGATGGTCCCGTACCGGTCCGACGACGGGTGGACCCCCGGTCGGCTGGCCTCGATCAGCCGCGAGCTGTCGGCCAACGACGACCGATGGTTCGACCCGATGCTGCTGCTCGGGCAGCCCGAGGACCGCAACGTGGAACTATTGGTAGCCAGCCCGTTCCCGCTCAGTTGAGCTTCCAGCTCAGATCTGGTGGGTGACCGGTCAGCCCACCGGGATGCGGCGCCGAGATGCGGCCTCGAGCACACGAAGCGGGCGGGTGGGCATGAACAAGATGGCCGCGGCTGGGCTGGTGGTCGAGCCGGCCCGACCTTCACGCAGGAGCAGATCGAGCGGTTCGGCCAGATCGATCTGGAGGATCAGGCCCGCGGCCCCGCCCGTGAGATCGGTGGCCTCGGTGTCGGCCAAGGCCGGCCCGAGGTTGGTGATCATGTGACGCAGGATCAGCTGCGGCTCGGGCATGACCAGCGCATCGTGGATCACCAGACCCGACGGCACGAACACCACCCACCGTCGCGACAGTTGGTGCAGGGAGCGGACCCCAGCGAAGGCCGCGCCCCAACCGAGGGCCAGCACGACGATGCCGGCCAACCACTGGCCGGTGGCCAAGAGGAGCGGTCCGGCGGCTGCCCCGGCCACCACCACGGCCCAGGTGAGGGGGACGAGCACGAAGCCCACCAGGGGCGAAGGGCGCAGAGGCAGACGGTGCTCTGGGCCGTAAGACGACCCGTCCACCCAGGCTTCACCGACCCAGGGGACCAAGACGGCCACTGTGGCCAACGCCCCGATGGCCACCGCGGCGGCATCGAAGCCGTCGACGGGGCCCCCGGTCACCATGGCCGCCAGCACGGCGGCCAGGCCGGCCGGAACCAGGATCCGAAGGGCGGTGAGGGCCGCGCTGCGCGGTACGAGGAGGGCTACGGCGCCCGCCCCCCAGCCGACCCACAGGCCGACGGCCACCACCACCCGGACGGCCGTGCTGCGCCCGTCGAGGGCATCACCGACCACCGGTCCGGCCACCAGGGCGAGCACCACCCACAGCAGTCGTGCCGGCCACACTCCGAGCTTCTCCAACGTTGTCACAGTGTCGAGATTTGCCGACCTATGCTGCCGGTGGCTAGTCCAGTGGTCAGGGGACAGGCCAAAAAGGGGTTCTAGTGAGCCAACTCGGGGTGCGGGAAGAGCAGTCGGTGATGCTGCCTCTCGGCGCGCCATCGTCGGTGGGGAGCCTTCCTCACACCGATCGCGACGCTGCCATCGACTTCGTGCTGCGGCTCACGCCGGAGTTGCCGGCCGCGCCCACCTGTCCGTCCATCGAGCCGCTCGAGCAGATGATCCCGCAAGCTGCCTGGGCCATCCCCGGCGTGGAGATCGCCGACGACGGCACGGTATCGATTCCCGATCCCGCCATCGTGGTGGCTGGTGAGCTCGGTGATCGTGGCCTCGACGGACGCCCGTTCACCTCGTGGCGCCTGTTCCTCGACCGTGTGTCTGGTCGCACTGATCCGATCAAGCTCCAACTCACTGGGCCGCTCACACTCGGTCTCACGCTCATCCAGGCCGGTCTGGCACCCTCCCACGCCTTCTCGGTGGCCGGTCGGGCCGTCAGCCTCCGGGCCAAGGACCTCCTCGATCTGGCCGACCGGCGGGCTCCCGGTGTGCCCCGCCTGCTCGTGTTCGACGAACCGGGCTTGGTCGGTGGGCTTCGCCCCCAACTGAACCTCGGGGCCGACGACGTGATCGACATCCTGTCGGGAGCGCTGGCGGCCGTCGAAGGTCGTGCCCTCACCGGTGTCCATTGCTGTGGGGCCACCGACTGGAGGGTCGTCCTCCAGGCCGGACCCGACCTGCTGTCGGTTCCCGTCGGTGCCGACGTGACCGGCTCGGCTGGGGCCATCGGAGCTTTCCTCGAACGGGGCGGCTGGGTGGCCTGGGGCGCGGTGGCCACCGACGGGCCCCTCGGCCAACAGAAGTCACGGTCGTGGCGTCAGCTGTCCATGCAATGGTGCGAGCTGGTTCAGAACGGCTGCGACCCGGTCCTGCTGCGCCGTCAGGCGTTGGTGACACCGGTGTGCGGGCTGGCCATGCACGACGAGGCCCAGGCCGATCACGTGTTCACGCTCACCGGTCAGTTGGCCGAGAAGATCCACGACCAGGTGGTGGGTATCCGCCTCTCGGTGGGTGCTTGATCCACCGCTTCGGCGGCGGCCCGGCCCGGTAGGGGCCGCGGGCCAGCCTCAGCTACAGCTTCTTCAGCGCACCCATGAGCCGCTTGAGCGTGGATACCTTGGCTTCGCCATCCTGCTCGGCGGTCTTGAAGGCCACGTCTACGGGGTTGGGCTCGCCGCGGCGACGCTTCTTGGCACCGTTCGCTGCTGCTTCGGGCTCGTCGATGAACTGCGAGTACAGGTCGGCCAGCCATGCCGCGTTGGGATCGGTGGGGCGGGCATCTTCGAGAGGGGTGGCTTCGGGCTCTTCGTGATGGAGCGCTTGGCCTGTCGACGGGTCGGTGCCGTCGTCGGGACGACCAGCCGAACCAGGTTCGGCGTGGTCCACGTCGGTCAACCCGCCGGGTATCGCCGATAGCGACGGCTCCGAAGCGGTGGGCACGACATCGGCATCGGCCAAGGCATCGGCGATCGCATCGCCGATGTGGGCGGTGAGCGGATCTTGTTCCGGGGCCGTCTGCTGGTCGAGCGGCGACCGGGCCGTGCGGTGCGGCAGGCCCATGTGGAGGAGG
>JBDTBS010000190.1:0-13950 GCA_039924035.1 Aquihabitans sp.
GCGAAGAACCTCATCGAGAACGACCACAACAAGTCCGCCAAGGAACAGACGGTCACCCGGTCCGGACCGGTCAATGCCATCATCGATTCCATCCGACCCGGCGGCCAGCCGACCCTGCACTACCTACACGTAATGCTCCCGCACCAGCCGTGGATCTTCTACCCCGACGGACAGCCCTACACCGGCCTGGCCCCCGGCGGTATCGTCATGCCCGACCGCGACGAACCCGACCCGTGGATCATGGCCGAACTGCAACAGGGCCATCTCTTCCAGGCCCAGTACGCCGACAATCTCGTCGGTGAGGTCATCGAGCAGTTGAAGACGACGGGCCGCTACGACGACTCCCTCGTGGTGGTCACCTCCGACCATGGAGTGACCTTCTCGTCCTTTCCCGACATGCGCACCTTCGGCAAAGACTCCATCACCGACCTGGCCTACGTGCCCCTCATCATCAAGGAGCCCAAACAGAGCGAAGGCCGCGTCGATGAGTCCAACCTCATGGGTGTCGACCTCCTACCCACGATGGCCGACGTGCTCGGGCTCGACCTCGACTGGGAGGTCGACGGTTACCCAGCCGGTAGTCCCGAGATCGACAAGCGCGGCGACACCAAGGACTTCTTCGAATTCCCGCCCTGGCAGAATTCAGAGCTCGCCGGAATCAAGTCTTTCGAGTCCAGTGAATACCGACCCAAGGCCAGCGACCGCCTCGTCGGCCCCGTCGAGGCAGGGGATCACCCGCTCAAGGGGCTGGTCGCCCGCATCGGCGCCGAGCAATACCTCGACCGACCCGTAAAGGAGCTCGGTATCGACGGGAACTCCTCGGGTACGGCTCAGGTGGACCGACTGGACATGTTTCAGAGTCCACCCGAAGTGGTGATCGGCCGGATGCTCGGCAAGGTCGGTGACGTGAATGCCGGTCGGACCGTGCTGGTGGCCTTCAACGGGACCGTGGTATCGGCGGGGCCGGTGCGTGACGACGGTGCCTTCGAGACCTTGTTGCCGCCCGGCATCCAGGACCCTGATGGCAACGAGATCACCCTCTACCAAGTGGCCTCCGACGGGACCATCAGCGGGCTGAATCTCAGCTGACGGTCACGTTCAACCAGTCAAGGATATGGCGTCGTCGCCGAGGATGCATTGCTCGGTGACACTGCTGCCGGTAAGCGCATACGAGAGCGGGCGAACGCTCTTGCACCCGCCTGCGCCTTCGGGTGGGCGCCATAGGCAGGGCCTAATCGTGAGGCTTGAATCGATAGATGGAAACTTCATCAGAATGCTCGAAAAGGGTTGCGGGGCGAACGCATGTTCGATAAGGTGCCGCTATGGCGCATCCGACCAACGACCCCGCTGACTTCTCCGGTCCGGGTGTCAAGGCTGGCGACCTGGGGTCTCATGGGGAGACTGGTCTTCGGGCTCAGCTGCCGATGCTGATCGAGTTGATGGAAGCTGATCCCAACGAGTTGACGTCGGGGGAGCGGGTCGATGCGGTGCGGGCTCTGGCTGCGCTTTCCGGCCAAGTGGATGCCGCTTTGAGTCGTCATGCGGCGGGATTCGATGCCCACATGGACTACGTCGACGACGGGGCCCGGACGGCGTTCGGGTGGATGGGGGCCCGCACCGAGATCCCGACGGGCACGGCCAAGGCCGTGGTAACGCGCGGCCGGGCGCTTCGGTCCTGTCCGATCCTCGAAGACGCCTACCGCTGTGGGGTGATCGGCACCGCCAAGGTGCGCGATGCCCTCGCTGCCCGCGAAGGCGTCGAAGCCTTGTTCGCGGAGCAGGAACAGGTCGTGGTATCGATCATCGCTGGTCTGACGGTGCTGGGTGCCCACAAGTATTTGGACAAGTGGCGTGCGACCGCGTTGGCCACCATCGGTGCCGACGACGACAAGGCCCCCGCCGACGTTGCTGCCAACAGCTTGCATCTATCGCGCACCTTCGAAAAAAGGTGGGCCATCAACGGTGACCTCGATGTGACCGGTGGGGCAGAGCTCGAAGGGATGCTGGCCGCCGAGATCACCGCCAAGTTCGCATCCGGGGAGTACCGAGCTGACGACGGCCTGCTCCTTTCGCAGCGCAAGGCCCAAGCACTGATGGCGTTGTGTCGCCGTGGGGCCCTGGCCTCCACGGTGGCTGGTGAACTTCGACCTTCCGTCTCGATCTTCATCGACCTGGCGTCTCTGCTCGGCCTGCCCGTCCGTGATCCACGGGAACTGCTCCAACGTCGCTGCCAGCTCGCCGATGGCACCGTGGTGCCACTGTCCAAGGTCCTGGAGCTGTCGGCCGATGCCACGCTCAACGCGGTGCTCGGTGTCTTCGGCATCGAAGGCAAGTTCCACCCAGTCGGTGAGATCCGTGACACTCGCAGTGCCAACGCCCGCCAACGACGGGCCCTGGCCGTGCGAGACCAAGGCTGCATCTTCACGGGCTGCGACCGGCCGGCGGCATGGTCACAGGCCCACCACGTCGACACGTGGCATGCCACCCACCAGACCACCGTTCCTCGCCTGGCCCTGTTGTGCAGCTTTCACCACCACCGGATCCACGACCACGGCTACACCCTCGAAACAGATCTCGATGGCACCCCCACCATCCGAAGACCTGACGGCACCTTGCTGCCCAGCCCACCGCCCGGCCACAAGATCCCGCCCGACCCACCACCCGGTGCGGGGGCCGGGCCACCAAGGGCCAACCTGTTCGGCGCTAATTCTCCACCTGAAGTGGCCGGCTCGAATCGACCGCCACCGGAATGGACCTACTCGGACCAACACCCAGCGCACACCGGCCCCGAGTTGGCAGGTCCTGCGGCGAGTAGCTCAGGTAGTTGCCCCGGCAACGGTCCCGGTCGTAGGGCATCGGGGGCTCGCCCAAGCCAGGCTGGCATGCCGACCCGCAAACCCAGTCGGTTCCAACCCCTGGCCCGCAAGCGCAGCCGCACCCAACTCCAGGCCGACCTCTACTTCGAACAAGCCGGGCAGATGGTCGCCGTCATCCTTGATCGAAACAAGGGTTAGTCGGGCGAGGACGGCTCGGCGGGCTCACCGACGGTGGCCCGTTCGGGGACCAAGTAGATCAAGGGGAGCGAGACGATGCTCACCAAGCCTTTGAGCACCAGGTTCACCAAGAAGATGTCCCACACGGTGCTCCACTCGAGAGCGCCGTGGCGCAGGAACGGCAGCGAGGCGAACGCACCCAGGGCGAAGATGGCGTTGTCCACGGGGATGCTCACCGCGTTCGATACCAGTACCCGCAGCCACTGGTAGCGGGTGGTGATCTTCGTGACCCACCAGTGGTACACCTCGGTGTCGATCAGCTCGCTGATCACCATGGCCAGGATCGAGGCAATCACGATCCGCCAGATCGGGCCCAGCACCTGGGCATAGGCAGCGCCCAGCCCCCAGTCGGCATCGCTCTCGATGCTGACCGTCCACGCCAGGTAGGCAGCCAGGAACAGATTCACCAGCGCACTGGTGATGATCATGGTCCGGGCTGCTTCTCGGCCCGCCGACTTGTGGACCATGTCCCGCAAGGTGAACGTGATCGGGTACAGGAACGTGCCCATGTCGACGGCCCGGCCCAAGACCACGCCGATCTTCAGGCTGGTCACCTGGGAGATCACCTGAGCGCCGATGTAGACGCCGATGGAGATGAGCGCCGCCCGGCTCACGGTGATGGTTGTGGTGCGGGCGGCGCTCGAGGCCGGTGAAGCAGTCAAAGGGTCGTCCTCGGTTTTGATGAGGCGGGTAGGGCACCCGGACCCTCAGGTCCCTAGCTGGCCGTGATTACCCCGTAGTGGCCGTCGTAGCGCAGGTAGACGACGCTTCCCTTGCCGGTCTTTTCGTCGATGTAGAAGACGAACGGTTCGCCGCTGGCGTCGAGTCTCTGGCGGGCCGCGACCTCGCCGAGGATCGGGGTTGTGGACTCGGTGATCATCGCCACGGGACCGGTCTCGTCGTCACCCAGACCGGCGATCCCGTAGGAACCGTCTTCGTACCGATGCACGAGCGCCGGAGTGCCGGTGGCAACGTCAGTGAAGAGATGGAAGTCGTGCTCGAGTGCTTCCATGTCGTAGATGGCTTCCTGGACCGTGGTCGGCGTGACCGCGAATGTCTTGCGGCGTACCACCTCGCGCTCGTCGTAGGGGCGAGGAAAGTGCTCCGGTCGCTCAGCTGGCGGATCACCGCGCTTCCATTGACCGTCCTGGGTCACGCTCAGCCAACGAGAACGGTCATCCCAGCGGTTCACCAGGTCGACGATCCGCCGTTCGATTCGGTCGACCACGCCGTCGAGGGCCTGTGCTGGGGTGGGTGCGTCAGCCTCGGCGCGCAGCAACGTCCCCGATATGTTGAACATCACCTCGGCTCGGCTGGGTTCGGCCATCGAAGGATTGGTGCTCTCGGTCAAGGTCACCGTGGCACTGTGGACATCTCGCCCCGAGAGCCTGGTCGCGTGGGCCACCTGCTCCTTTGCCTGCTCGATGATCCCGTGGGGGACCGGACCGCGCGATGTCACGATCACGTCTTCGGGCGAGACCCGACGAATCTCAGAACTGGACGACATTTGTGCTCCTCGGGTTGAGAGATGGGTCAGTCAGTAGCGGAACGTCGCCGCCACCGATGCACCGTCGATGAGCGACGGTTCCGCGACTGAATAAACGCTGCCACCCTTCACCAGGGTGGATATCACCGTACGGTCCAATTGCTCGCAGGCGGCAGAGTCGACCTCGGCTCCCAGGCGGATGGCGCGAGAACCGTGCCCCGACACCTCGTTCCAGCAGGAAGGTCCTACCGTCAGGAACAGGGCCTCGACACGACCCTGGGAGGCAGCGGTTTCGATGTCGGTCGGGTCGACCGAAGCCTGACCGGTTCCGTGCAGCTCATTGAACCGCTCGGTAGCCGCGTGCTTCGCCTGCGCAAAGCGCTCGGAGACGATCGGCCAGACGGCTTCGTACAGCTCCTCGGCTGAGAGCCGGTCGGGGTTGTGATCCACGCTCTGAGCGAGGACATTCCCGTAGTTGTTCACCTCCCGATAGGCGCCCACCTGTTCGTCCAACCCCACGAGCACCATTGGATGGTCCTGGTCAGCCAGGTAGGTGTGCAACCCATCGGCCACCCGCCGGAAGAACTCCATGACTTCGGCCTTCTTGAAGTCGTCGTCGGCTGCTCCGTAGCCATAGAAGATTGCAGAACCGGGCCGACCGGCTTCGACGGCCGGACGGGCCATCGTGTCGGAACGGGGATCGGGGGCCTCGATCACATCACGCAGACTGGTAGGCACCTCACTCAACTCGACCTCCTCGATGCGATGCCGAGTTCCTTCCAAGAGGCGGATCTTGCGCTGGCTCACCGTCAACACGAGGAAGTGTTCCTCGCCCGATATTGCTCCGAGCAGCGGACTCATGACGAAGCGGTCACCGACGATGGCCACCTGCGGCACCTCGACAGGAACCCTGAGCATCCGATGCCATCCCGGTCGCAGGAGCATCACGAGGCCGTCGCTCATGTGCTGCCACGCCAGGGAGTCGGCGTGCAGTTCCCACGCAGGCGCAAGCAACTCATCTGCGTCACTCTTCGCGACCCCCGCTTCCTCGAGCGAGGAAGCGGCTCCGGTCAGAAGGTTCTTCCACCCCAACGGATCGACCTCCGCATCAGTGACGACCCGATGGGTGGGCATGAACAGGGACACGGCAGGTCCCTGCCCAATTGGTTCGGCCAAGGCTTTCAGGTCGGTTGTCGTGAGGAGATCCATCATTTGAGCTTAGGTCTGACGATTCCCGATGACTACGAAAAGACGTCTCGCAATGGCTGCTGAAGTTGTCGCCGCACGTCTTCCATGAGCCCGTGACTGACGAGCCGGGCGATGACCTTGCCGACGCGGTCCAGCGTCTCTGCCGCACGCGATGGTTCCAGGCTGAGACTCTGTACGAGTTCCTGCTCGATCGTCTCCCGGGTGATGAGCTCGTCCGGTCCGAGCGGAAGCGAGTACAGCGCGGGCTGCACAAGCGAAGGAAGCTGCGCTATCAGATTCTCGGCTCCTCCGGGTTGGAGCCTTCGTACGAGCGACTCCAGGACGATCTCCAGAGCGGTCTCTGCCTGCCCTTCCTCATCGAGCCCGGTCTCGGAGCGCACTTGGTTGACGACACGCCCATAGGTTGATTCGGCGCGGGCAGTGCTCCGTCGCCTAGCGGGCGATTGGGCGCTGGACCTCGGACCGCCCTCGTCGATCTGGGCCTGGACGATCATGGCCAGACGATCCATAGGAGCGGCCTCGTCGAGGAGGAGGTCATCGAGCGTCACGATGCCAACGAGTCGTCCATCCTCCACCAAAGGGATGCGCCGGATATTTCGCTTGTGCATGAGATGCATGGCGCTGGCCTGGGTGTCCGCAGGTGTGAGAGCGACGACCCCTTCGGTCATCACGTCACCGACCGTCGTAGTTTTGGGGTCGAGCCCCTGGCCCAACACTCGGATCGCGAGATCCCTATCGGTCAGGATGCCAACGAGGCCCCCTTTGCCGTGCACCATCACGGCCCCGATCTTGTTTTCCTCGATAGCGCGGGCGGCGTCGAGCACTGGGGTACTGGACTTCAGCGTCACGATACGCGGTCGTACATAGGATTGAAGCGACACGATTTAACTCCTTAGGCTCATCGACTTTGTCGTTGATCTTTTGAGAAGGGGCATCACTTGGTCCTCGACTCTCTTCGTACGAATCATCGAACGATGAGGATCAGTCGGCGCGATCAAGCCCAGTCACTCGTCACCCAGTGTCGGTGTGGCGAACGGAGCCTGTCAAGCGTCGGTGGGCTCGGAACTCGATCCGTTGGTTGCGCAGTTCCCAGTGGGGTTTGCCCGCGTGCACTTGCTGCTGGTCAGTTGCGGGCGGCTCGGGCCATGTCGAGGATCTCTTTGCAGGTGGGGCACATCTGGTAGCGGCCCGGATCCCTGGTGGGGACCCAGGTCTTCCCGCACAAGGCTGTGACAGCAGTGCCGGAGATGTAGGCCTCGGTGACCGCAGAGGCCGGTACGACCACGTGGGCGAACTTCTCGTGATCGCCGTCGCCATCGGTGGTGACCGGAGAAATATCGGTACGTTCGTCGACATCAGCGTGGCCCATGGATGACAGTCTCGCAGGCCGACCTCTGTCGACTCCCGTTGGCCCTGTTGCGCAGGTCAGCGGTAGGCGTTCATGCGGTCTAGGGCCGAGTTGGCTTCGGCCACGAACGAGGCCACCAACTCCGCGGCGGGTACCAGCTCATCGAAGGAGCCGGCTCCTTGGCCGGCGGGCATGAACTCCCGCTGGGGATCCACGTCGGGGGTGTTCTCGTCGCCTCCCAGGTGGTTGGCCCCGTCCTGGAGCGACTTGATGTACTGACCGGGGAAGGGTTCGGCCTTGGCCCCGGCAGCATCGAAGTCGTTGGTGTAGTCGTTGCGGATCACCCGGCAGGTCTTGCCGGTGAAGGCCCGGGTGACCACGGTGCCGTCCTCGGCCAAGGTGAGCAACTGATCCTTGTAGCCGGCCACGGCCCGGGCTTCGGGGGTGGCGATGAAGCGGGTGCCCACCCAGATGCCATCGGCACCGAGAGCCAGCGCTGCAGCCAGGCCCCGGCCGTCAGAGATGCCGCCGGCAGCAACGACCGGAATCCGGTCGCCTACGGCATCGACGATCTGGGGGACCAGCGGGAAGGTCGCCACCGTGCCGGTGTGTCCGCCGGCTTCGGTGCCCTGGGCCACCACCATGTCGCAGCCAGCCTCCACCGCGGCGATGGCATGGCGGACCTTGCCGCACATGTTGATCACCAGCAGGTTGCGCTTGTGGCACAGGTCGACCACGTCGCGGGGCACGCCCAGGCCGGCCACGAAAGCGGTGGCGCCACCGTCGGCGATGGCATTTACGGCCTGAACCATGTCACCGGGGGCGGCGGTGAGCAGGTCTACGCCGAAGGGCTTGTCGGTGGCGGCCCGCACCGCGGCAATCTCCTCGACCATCACGTCGTAGCCCATGGTGGATGCCCCAAGGCAGCCGAACCCACCGGCCTCGCTGACGGCGACGACCAGTGCGCTGTAGGACACGCCGCCCATGCCAGCCAGCATGACCGGGTGTTCGATTTCGAGGATCTCGGTGAGGCGGGTCTTCATGACGCGGATGGTATCCGCAAATCTTGACCCGCGGGTCAAGAGCCTGAGTTGTAGGCCCCGTCACGCTTGAGGAAGCCGCGATGCCACCGGCGAGGAGTGAGGGCCACGGCTCGGGGCTCATCCTCGAACAACCAGCGGGCGAAGTTGCGGCGGGTCCAAGCAGTAAGGCCAGCCACCCGTATGGCGGCCCTCGCCCCCTTGCGGTGCTTGAGAGCCCGGATCAGCAGCAGCGACATCTTCAGGTCGGGCACCAGCTCGCGCTGTACGGCCTTCTCATAGTGGACCCGCACGGCCGATGGGGCGTCGCCGCCAGCGGTGATGGCATCTATGGCCAACAGGCCCGAAAGCAGGGCCTGGCCGATGCCTTCACCGGTCATGGGGTCGGTCGCGGCGGCGGCATCGCCCACCCACAGGACCCGACCGGCAGTCAGGGGCACTTCGTCGACCCGGGCCGGGATGGGCCAGGCCTGATGGCGGCCTTCGGCTTGCGCGTCGGGGCCGAGCACCGCGGCGATGTGGGGACGGGTCAACAGTTCGGGCCACAGGGCCTTCATCTGCTTGGTGGTCACCTTGGCGCCCCGCTGGATGCCGAAGCCCACGTTGGCCCGGCCGTCGGGTAGCGGGAACGACCAGGCGTAACCGGGGAGCAGGTCTTCTTCGAACCACACCCACAGGTCCCGAGCCGCAGGCCCGGTGTTGTTGAAGTACTGGCGGAAGGCACGCCACTCGCCGAGGTACCCGGGCACCGCGGTACCGAGCATCTTGCGCAATGGCGACCACATTCCGTCGGCCGCGATCACGTAGCGGGAAGTCAGCTCCCGTCCGTCGCCAAGCGTGAGGGTGACAGTGTCGGTCCCGTCGACGGCGGCAACCACCTCGGTGCCCTCGATGACCTCGGCCCCCACCTTGCGGGCCCGGTCCACCACGGCGGCATCGAGCTCGGCTCGGGGGGCGACCACCGCGTAGGCCCCCCGGTCGCGGGGGAGGGGGAAGGTGACGGTGTGGCCACTGGGGCCCGACACGTGAACGTCGTCCACCCCGGTCCACGAACCGATGGCCTCGGGTTGCACCCCGAGGCGTTCCAGGATGCGCAACGCCCCGGTGGTCAGCCCGTCGCCGCAGACCTTGTCGCGCGGGAAGGTGGCCTTGTCGACCAACACCACCGACAGCCCGGCCTCCACACCAACGATGGCCGCCGCGGCTCCCGCGGGGCCGGCTCCCACGATCACCACATCGGCGTCAACCATGATGGGGAGGGTACTCAACAGCTGGTTGCACCCTGGTCTCGGTAGCGGGCCGTGAAGTTGTCAACCGCGGTGTTGCCATCGGGGTAGGTGATGGTCCGCTCGGTGGTGACCACCGTGCACCGGCCCGACCGGGACTCGCTGGACCCGGTCTGCTCGGCGGTGGCGTGCTGCGTAGACCACAAGGTGATGGTGAGGCTGGTGTCGGTGTAGCTGGTCCACACCAAGATCCCGTAGGGGGTGTCGTTGGTCCACACCAGATCTGGTGCGGGCCAGCCCATGGTGGCCTCCCGGCCCCGCGGGTAGCGCCCGAAGTGCTCGGAGTGGGCCTGGTAGGTGTTGATGGGTAGCCCGGCGAAGTAGGCGGCATTGAACATGGTGGTGGCGAACTGCGAAACGCCGCCACCGATCTCATCGACGTGTACGCCGTTGGCAATGGCTCCGGCGGCCACGTAGCCCTTCTCGGCGGTGCGCTGACCGACTACATCGTTGATGGAGAACTGCTCGCCCGGCTTCACCAGGGTGCCTCGAACATCGTCGGCCATCTGGTGGATGTTGGTGACACGGGGGGCGGGGCCCGGATGGTACGTGGTGAAGCTTTTCACCTGGGGCTGGCCGTTCCACTCGGTGGTCGAACCGACCGGTTCCTTGATGCCCAGCTTCTCGGCATCCTCGGTGGTGAAGGTGGCCTTGTCGACCTCCAGTTGGAGCTCCACCTCGGACTGGCCGTTGCGCAGAGCGGTGAGCACCAGATCGGCGGTGTCGGGCCCGCAGCAGGTCTCGCCGTCCTTCGACGGGGTGATCGCCACCGCGTTGTCGACCAAGGTGATGGAGGCGTTCTTCTTCTCGCTGTCTACGGGGATGGCTGCGTGGATGGTGGCCACGGCCTTCTCGTCATCGATGGTCACGTCGATCTTGCCGTCCACGATCTCTGACCCGATCCATGACCGCACCTCAGCGGCGGCGATGGTGGCCTCGTACTTGCCGGCCTTGACCGCCAGTCCGTTGGCAGTGGTGGCTGTCAACTGCTCGGCCAACGCCCGGGCCTGAGCGTCGCTGACGGTGGGGGCGGCGTCTATGACCTTCACGTTGACGATGATCGGTTCCTCGCCGGAACGGGCCTTCTTCAACAGTTGCTCACGGACCCCGACGCTGTCGATGAGGAGCCCGGACGTGCCGCTCTGGATCCCGACCTCGGCGGTGCTCGAAACCAGCTTGGGTTCGATGGAATCGGCGTTGCCGGCCAGGCCGGCCAATCCGACATCCAACGCGGTGGTGTCGACGGTGAACTCGAGGGGAGCGGCGCGCTCTTTCAGGAACGACCCCATCCAGGTGAAGGGACGCGACCACAACGATGCATCCTCGTCGAGGCCCAGGGCCGCCTTGCTGGTGGCCTTCTGGTCCAGGCGCAGGCCCAGGTCGCTGGCCGGCACCTTGTAGGTCTCGCCGGGGGCCCGCACCTGCACCTTCAAGTCGGCGTAGTGCTGGCCCAGGTCGGTCACCGTGTCGGACAGGTCGGCCTCGTTCATCAGCCCGATGTCTCGGCCGGCCAGTGTGACGTTGCGGGGCACCTTGCCGTTGGCCCTCGACGAATCGATGGCCCAAGCGGCAAGAAGCATGATGATGATGATGAAAGGCACGCTGATCCCGAGGATCAGGCGCGCACTAGGGCGACGCATCTGACAAGGTTGGCACGCGGGCCCTGGTCTCCCCGTGCACCCCGACGGGCTACGTTCCCCAGGAACGGCACATTCGATCCCGCAACAGCGGGGGAACAGGGGTACGCCACCGTGGGAATCTGCGAAGACCGGGTCTGCATCATCACAGGAGCGGGCCGGGGCATCGGACGCGAACACGCGTTGATGCTTGCTGCCGAAGGGGCCAAGGTGGTGGTCAACGACATCGGCGGAGCCATGGACGGCAGTGGCGAGTCCAGTGGCCCCGCCCACGACGTGGTGGCCGAGATCGAAGCGGCCGGTGGCCAAGCCGTGGTCAACGGCGACGACATCAGCACCTGGGATGGCAGCGAACGCCTCATCCAGCAGGCCATCGACACCTACGGCACCCTCGATGTGGTCATCAACAATGCCGGCATCCTCCGAGACCGGATGCTGGCCAACATGACCGAGGCCGAATGGGATGCGGTCATCGCGGTGCACCTCAAGGGCACGTTCGGACCGTCGCGTCACGCCGCCGCCTACTGGCGCGAGAAGGTCAAAGCCGGCGAGACCGTCGACGGCCGCATCATAAACACGTCGTCACCGTCGGGCATCTACGGCAACATCGGCCAAACCAACTACGGCGCCGCCAAGGCTGGCATCGCCGCCTTCACCGTGATCGCATCCATGGAACTGGCCCGCTATGGAGTCACCGTCAACGCAGTGGCCCCCGCCGCCCTCACCCGAATGACCGAAAATCTGGGCATGGGCCAAGCCGACGACATGACCAAGGAGATGATGGCCCCCCGCTGGATCGCCCCCATCGTCACCTGGCTGGCCTCGAGCGAATCGGCCGACGTGACCGGGCGGGTCTTCGACGTGACCGGCCAAGCCCTGTCGGTGGCCGAGGGCTGGCATCGTGGCCCCACACAGGAGCACCCCACCGACGACCCCGCCGAGCTCGGCGAAGTGGTCCGGCGCCTGGTGGGCGAAGCTCGACCCAATGCCAACATGCTCGGCTACGACCCGTCGTGACCCCATGACCGTCCGAGTGGGCATCCGCGTCACCCCTGGGGCCCGACGGCCCCAGGTTGGCGGATCCCACGGCGACGATCTCGTGGTCAAGGTGACGGCCCGAGCCGTCGACGGTGCGGCTACCGCCGCGGCCTGTAACGCCGTGGCGGCCGCCTTCGGGCTCAAGCCCCGTCAGGTCCGCCTGGTTCGGGGTGCTGCGTCACGCAACAAGCTGGTGGAGATAGATGCCCCCGCCGACGTGGTGGCGGTGCGGCTGGCCGAGCTACTGGCCTAATGCCAGTCGAACAGCCAGTGGCGGCCGAACAAGGTGGCGGCTAGTGCTCCCATGGCGGGGGCCAGGTTGTCCATGAGGGCTGGGCAGTAGGCGTAGTGCTGGACGGCTAGCTCGAAGGCGCTGCGGGCATCCTCGGGGGGATGGTCGACCAGCAACTCCAACTGGTCGAGGCCCATGGCCACCAGGTTGGCGCCGTAGCTCTCGTGCCAGAAGTTGAGCACCGAGATGTGTTCGCCGCCGCCGATGCCGCTGCCTTCGGCGCCTGACCATGCCAGAAGGGCAGGAACTTCCCAGCCGGCAGTGGCTGGCACCAGCGCGATCCGTACCCGGTCGCCGGCCAGAGCCCGCACGGCGGCACTGTCGGGGCGGGCCTCCAGGCGGGCCTTGATGGCGGCCTCGTCGGCGGCCAGCTTGGCCAGGTGGCGAGGCACGTCGTTCAGGTAGTCGTCCTCGGCAGGATTGCCCATCCACTCCACGAACAGCTCGGGGGCCGCGGGTACCGCAGACAATGACGGGATGCCCGGCTTGGATTCGGCCATGATCTCCACCCGCCACGTGAGCTGGTCGGCCACCTGGGGGTCAGATCCCAAGATCACCGGCCACAAACCGGTCTTGGCGTGCTGCTGGCGCAACGTCTCCCAGGTACTGAGAGCTGAGGCTCCGCCCGGAACCTCGATCTGCCAGGCCTGATCGCCGCGCAGGGTGTGGCACCACGGCTGCACGCCGGGGGGTAGCTCCACGCCGCTCTCGAGACGATCGGTGGGCATCAGAACAGTCGCAGTTCGTCGGACTCGATGCCGCGCAGCTCGTCGTAGTCGACCTCGACCACGCCAATGCCCCGGTCGTTGGCCAACACCTTGGCCTGAGGCTTCACCTGTTGGGCCACGAACAGGCCCTTCACCGGACGCAGCATCGGATCACGGTTCAAGAACTCCAGATACCGGGTGAGCTGCTCCACACCGTCGATCTCACCCCGGCGCTTGATCTCCACGGCGATGGCCACCCCGTCAGCATCTCGGCACAAGAGATCGACCGGACCGATGTCGGTGGGGTACTCCCGGCGGACCAGGCGCATGCCGTCGCCCAACTGGGTGGTGTTGGCAGCCAACAGTTCCTGGAGGTGAGCCTCCACCCCGTCCTTCTGGAGACCGGGGTCGACGCCGAGGTCCCACGAAGAATCTGACAGGATCTCTTCGATGGTGATGCGGATGCTGTCGCCTTTGGTGTTGGTGACCGTCCACACACCGTCGGTTTCCACCAGGCGGTTGGGGGCATTCATCCAGTTGAGCGGCTTGTAGGCGCCGCCATCGGCATGGATGGCCACACAGCCGTCAGCCTTGACCATGATCAAGCGGGTGGCAGTAGGGAGGTGGGCGCTGAGCCGACCCTGGTAGTCGACTGAACAGCGGGCGATCACGACGCGCATCGGCGGACCTTACTGCCGGCGCCGCCGGACCCGAGATTGACGCCGGGCCGGACGCTGCTCGAAACGGTCGGCCACGGCCTGACGACGTCTTCGCAGGTCCCGATGGGTGAAGCTGCCGTTGGTGGCTGCATCGGGGCTCAAGGTCTGTTCGACGCTGCTCAGGTCGAGCTTCCA
>JBDTBS010000191.1:0-4723 GCA_039924035.1 Aquihabitans sp.
CACCCACTGCTGGTGAGATGCAGACTCGGATCTCCATCACCCCCTTCAAAGGCCCCAAAGGCTTGTTGGACCCCTCCGGCCGACTGAAACAGCCGGTGTCGGTGTCGTTCAACGGTGCGCAGGGAACGAGCGTCCGAACCTTTCAGACTGGCGAGATCCCCTCAGCCTTCGAGGCGAGCGTGCTCCTCACCGAGGGCGCAACCAGCCGATACCCGTTCGATGACTATAAGGGCGCCACCATCATCTCGGTCACCGCGGATGATGACGAAGAGCGTGTTCCCACGGTTATCGAAGCCAGCTCTACCGTCACCGACTTCGACCTCACCGCAAGCCCGCCAGATGAGATGAGTTCTGCTGGCCAGTCGTACAGCACGTTGAGCTGGACGGCCTCCCGTCCTGCCACCACCACCTTCTACGCCGTGTGGCTCATGATCCTCATGTGGGGTCTGTCCGTGACCGGCCTGCTCCTCGTTTGGGCGGTGGTGATCTGGATGGTCGACCTGCCGTTCTGGGCCGTCGGCTACCTGGTGGGTGTGCTCTTCGCACTACCTCAACTTCGAGACTCGCTACCGGGCCGACCACCGCCAGGAACGATCTTCGACTACGGGTCCTTCTACTGGTCGGTCACCATCGTCGGCGTCAGTCTCATCCTTTGTTTGGTGGTCTGGCTTCGACGGGTGCGGAGCGAGTCGCGACTTCGGTCCATGGGCGCCGGACAGGGTGACTGAGATGACAGCTAGCGAACCCGACCAGCCAGCTCGCACCTCGATCGCCCTGCATGACCTGCCGATCAAAGCCGACGAGCCCGGCGAGGGCTCCCAGCGCTGATCAGAGCACCAGATCAGGAACCGAGCCGGTCGACCAGATGACCTACCTGGCCATCTTCGCCTCCTAGCAAAGCGTCGTTGTAGTGGCGTTCGCCGCGGTGGTGACCGGCATCGGGAGGAATGAACGCCAGCAGAACGCTCACCCGGTGGGGCCCCACGGTCGATGTCGGGGCCATGGATGCATGCATCAGGTCGGAGTAGTGCAGCGAGACGTCGCCAGCGGACACGCGAACCGGAACGCCGGTGGGCGCGGCCACATCGTTCCCATCGACGAACGGAAAGCCGCCCCGATGCGACCCGGGTAGAGCTCGCAGTTCACCGGCTTCCGCGGTGCCGGAGGTGAGACAGACGGTGACGATCACCGTTGGACAGTTGAGGGCGTGGCCGCCCATGCCGCAGTCACGATGCCAAGGCAGGTCGGCGAGACCTTCGACCACAGCGGGGATCTTCCAGAGCACGGTGACGCTGTCCCTGGCGGTGGGGTCACGGCCTACGAGTGGCTCGGGGGACAGATCTGCCAGACGACGGAGGCGGGGGTCGCGAGCCAGGTCGAGGAACGACGGGCGGCGGTTGGCATCGAGCACCCGGCACAACACCTCGGCCCCACCATCGTCTCGGCCCCACCAAGAGCGGCCGTCACCCGGAACCGCTTCGTCGCGCAACGCCGCGGCATCGGCCACCAGGGCCGCCACCTCGTCGGCGTCGAAGACATCCCGAACCACGAGGTAGCCGGCGGTATCGAGGAAGTGGCTCATGTCGTCGGCTCGAGCATCGACGATGTCATGAGGGAACGAGGCCGTCACGTCGAGCGGGTCGCCGTGGGCATCCTTCAGGTCGGCAGCGTCGGGGTCGAACGGCGGTAGTCCGTGGAACATGGCCCGCAGACCGGTCTCCCAGCCCACGAAGCGGATGGGCTTGCCCCGGGTGGCCTGGGCCCGACCGCTGTAGAAGAGCCCGGGAGCGGTATCGAGATCGCTGACCAGACCGAGCCAGTCGTCGAGACCGAGTTCGATGATGGTGTCGGCCGTGGCATCGCCAGCCACCACCTCCACCGACCCACCGGTCGGCCGGTACGTGTAGGAGCCAGCCGGAGTCGCCAGCGCCAACGTGCCGAGGGCGGCCACCGCTGTGTGGGCCAAGGCCCCATTGCCAGACGCCAGCCGCTTGGGCAGTTCGGTGCGGTGGAAGACATGGAACGAATCCGGGTCTGCGGTCAACACCGCTGATGTCTCAGACATGTGCCGAGTGTACGTACACGCCGATATCGTCGCTGGGCACCACCCGACTCGGAAAAGAGCAACCCGTGCGCGTCGCCATCACTGGAGCCAGCGGTCTCATCGGATCGGCCCTCCAAACCTCGCTGGAGGCCGACGGCCATGAGGTCCTGAAGGTAGGTCGATCGGCCAGCGGGCCGGGCACAACACGCTGGGACATCGACACCGGGGAGATAGATGCCTCCGCCTTCGAGGGCATCGATGCCGTTGTGCACCTCGCCGGCGAGGGCATTGCCGAGAAGCGGTGGAGCGACGAACAGAAGAAGCGCATCCGCGACAGCCGGGTCGAGGGCACAACGCTGCTGAGCACCATGCTGGCCAGCCTCACCAACAAGCCGACCGTCCTGGTGTCGGGGTCGGGCATCGATGCATATGGCGACCGCGGCGACGAAGTTCTCACCGAGACCAGTTCGCGCGGCTCCAGCTTTCTGGCCGACGTGGTGAGGGACTGGGAGACGGCCACCGCTCCCGCCGAGGAGGCTGGCATCCGGGTGGCCCACCTCCGAACCTCGATAGTGCTCGACAAGAACGGCGGCGCCCTCCCCCGCATGTTGGGCCTGGCCAAGTTCGGCCTTCTCGGCAAGATCGGCTCCGGCAAGCAGTGGTGGAGTTGGATCTCCTTGTCCGACCAGGTGCGGGCCATCCGTCACCTGATCGACAACGAGGTGTCGGGTCCGGTCAACCTGTGCACCCCCAACCCGGTCACCAACGCCGAGTTCACCAAGACCCTGGGCAAGGTCCTGCACCGGCCGACGTTCCTGCCGGTTCCCGCCTTCGGACCCAAGTTGCTGCTCGGCGCCGAACTGGCCGAGACCTTGCTCCTCGAGAGCAAGCGGGCGGCACCCGACGAGCTGTTGTCCTCCGGCTTCACCTTCGACCAACCGCATCTCCACGAAGCGCTGGAATCGATCATCGGCTGAAGGGCCGACCCGGGACGGGTTCCCGTCGGTCGCGCCACCCGAGTCGAAATTCGTCGCTGGCCAGGCCAGACTTCAAGCATTCCCCGACCACCAGGAGTGATGTCACCATGTCCAACCCAACCGATGCCGGACCCAACCCCTTCGTCGTCGACATCGAGTCGGCCACGCTCACCAACGAGAACTACCGAACGACCCTGTGGACCGGCAGCAACCTCCAGATGACCGTGATGAACATCGATCCCGGCCACGACATCGGCCTCGAGGTCCACGAGCACGGCGACCAGTTCCTGCGAGTCGAGGCCGGACGGGCACGGGTGCAGATGGGCCCCGCCGAAGACGACCTGTCCTTCGACGAGGAGGTGGGCGACGACTGGGTGATCCTCGTGCCCGCCGGGGCATGGCACAACGTCACCAACATCGGCGAGGACGCGCTCAAGATCTACACCCTCTACGCGCCGCCCGAGCACGACCACGGTGCCGTCCACGCCACCAAGGCCGAGGCCGACGCCGACCACCACCACTGATCTTCTTGGCCGCCGACCGGGTCAAGGTAGAGGCAGACCCGGTCGGCCGAAAGAGGACGTTCACCGGCTTTCACCTTTCTGAAACGGCTGTTCCTATGGTCGGGCGATGATCACTTCGCACTCCCCTTCTTTCCGCCTGCCCCGATCTCGAGGTTTGATGGCGGTCGGCTTCGTCGCCGTCCTCACCCTCACCAGCGTCGCCACCAACGCGCTGCGCCCCGCCACGCCAGGAGCCGACGCGGCCGACGGCCGGACCATCGAGATGACCACACCGCTGCCGGCACGCGGATACTGGCTCCCCGGCGACGAGACCATCAGCTTCGACGTCAAGTGCCTGGACGGCGAGTACTACCGAGAGACCGCCGAGGATGATTTCAGCCACTACGGCCACTCCGGCTCCGATGGCTTCGGCTACGGCGTCTCTCCGTGGGCAGCCGAAGGCTCCTACGAGGTGGTCATCGACTGCGTGCTCCCCGACGAGCCCGACGACCCCAGAAGTCCGTACACGGTGATGGACTCCGAGACCTTCACCATCGAGATCGGGGCCGCCACCCACCTGGTGGCCACCGTGGGCACCGTCGATGGCGAGTGCGCCACCACCGAGGAGATCACCGTGGCGGCCGGCACCGAGGTGTTCTGGTGCTACACGCTGCATCAGAACCCAGAGATCCGCGCCGGCTACGACCTCTTCGAGGAGTGGAGCGTAGAGGCCGACTACCGCTCCGTCGAGCACACCGTCGTCGACACGCTCAACGGCATGCTCGGCACCGTGGACGAGAACGAACCGTCCGGCCCGCTCGACGTCGGCATCTCCACGGTGATGCTCGGCCTGTCGTCGTCCACGGTGGCCACCGCCGACGTCACCAACACCGGAACCTGGTCGGCCGCGATGGTGGAGCTCGACTACTACGACGAGCGCGAACACACCCCGATGCCCGCTCGCAGCGCGAGCGCGAGCGTCCTGATCACCACCGACGAAACGCCTGACACGACCACGCCCGACACCACGGACACCACCGAGCCCAACACCTCGGTTCCGGCGACGGCAGCCGCGACCGACACCACCTCCGCCCCCGCCGCCGCGGCGGCCACGCCGGTGGCCAACCGACCCACCTACACCGGCTGAGCCACACCCCCCGGAAGTAGACCAACGGCGGCACATCGAGCCCCTGTTCCGC
>JBDTBS010000192.1:0-3229 GCA_039924035.1 Aquihabitans sp.
GATGACCTCGCGCCGCATGTGGGCTCGACCCCGCTTGCCCCACACCCAGTACTTGTTGAGTGCGAACGCCGGAATCGAGGTGATCATGGTGGCCGACAGGTTGGCGCTGGTGGCCGAGTACTTGAGACCCCGGTAGAAGATCAACAGGAGGACCTGCGTGATGCCGACCGCGATGACAGATGTCGCCGAGTAGCGGAGAGCCCGCTTTCCCGCGTCGGTGCGGGCGTGCGCCATCAGCGCTGAAGGTGAGAGATCCACGGAGATCAGATGGTAGAGGCCGACTGCTGGCACCGAGAAGTCATCACCAACCGAATCGGCGTAGATTCTGGTCGTCTGGCAACCAAGGTCTACGCCGTTTCGCTCTGGTCAGGCAGGGAGGGCGTTGTTGCGGGCCACGTCGGCCAGCCAGTGGGCACTGGGCTTGGGGGCGCGGGCGAACGTGGTGCGGTCGACCTCGACCAGACCGAACTTGGGTACGTAGCCGAAGGCCCACTCGAAGTTGTCGAGCAGCGACCAGCACGTGTAGCCCCGCACATCGACCCCGTCGGCAATGGCCCGGAGCACACCTTCGAGCGCGGCCTGCAGGTAGGCAACACGCTGGGTGTCGTCGTCGGTACCGATGCCGTTCTCGGTCACGATCAGCGGGATGCGGCCGCCGGTGTAGTCCCATGCTCGACGCAAGGTGGCCTCCAGCGACTGGGGCCAGTACTCGTAGCCCATGATCAAGGTGGGCACGCCTTCTTCGGCACCGACCATCCCGTTCGGACCGACGCGGGTGCGGCTGTAGGTCTGGATTCCGAGGAAATCGTCGCCGTCGATGGCATCGAAGTAGCGGTCCTCCATGATCCGACGCTCTTCGGCCATACGCTCATCTCCCCCTTCGAGGGCCACCCATTCGGTGGTCGAAACGGTGAGACCCACCGGGGTCCCCGGAGCGTTGGCCCGCACGGCATCGACAGCCTTGCGGTGAGCATCGACGAACACGTCGCCGATCTCGTCGGCCTTGGCCATACCTTCGGCCCGTCCGGGTGGGAACACGCCAAGGGTGTAGCCGCACACGGCCACGATGTTGGGTTCATTGATGGTGCAGGCCTTGGCCATGAGGCCATCGAGGCGGGCCGAGGCCTTCGCCACGAAGGTGGCGAAGCGATCTGCGGTGGCCGGGTTCTCCCAGCCCCCTTGCTCGGCCAACCACTGCGGGGATGTGAAGTGGTGGAAGGTGACCACGGGGTCTATGCCCCGCTCCTTCAGGCCTTCACACATGCGGGCGTAGTGATCGAGCGCGGCCTGGGAGAACTCACCGTCGGCCGGTTCGATGCGGCTCCACTCCAGGGAGAACCGGTAGTTGTCGAGCCCCAGTGAGGCCACGATGTCGGCATCGTCTCGCCACCGGTGATAGCTATCGGTGGCATCACCGCTGGATTCGCTGGCGGTGCTGGACGGGTCGTGTTCGAAGGCCCACCAGTCGTTGTTGGTGTTGCCCCCTTCGATCTGGTGAGCGGCGGTTGCGGTCCCCCAGGTGAATCCATCAGGAAAGGCCTTGGTCACATCTGCGCACATGACGACGGATCGTAGGAGGCAGCGACAGGCCATGATGGACAGATGGACCAGGCTGCCGTCGATGAACTGATCCGACTGCTCGACTTGGAAGACATCGAAGACGATGTCTTCCGTGGGGTCAGCCCCGACATCGACATGCAACGGGTGTTCGGCGGTCAAGTGGCAGGTCAGGCCTTGGTGGCCGCGACCCGCACGGTGGGCAACGACCGCGACATCCATTCGCTCCACGCCTACTTCCTGCGGCCCGGCGATCCGAAGCGACCGATCCTCTACGAAGTGGACCGTCAACGCGACGGTCGATCGTTTGCCACCCGTCGGGTGGTGGCCATTCAGCACGGGCGACCGATCTTCAACCTGTCGGCATCGTTCCACGTGCGCGAAGAGGGCTACGAGCACCAGTTCGAGATGCCCGCTGACGTGACCCCACCAGAGGAGCTCGACGACTTCGCCACCCGCTGGGCCCCCTACGCCGACCGGCTCGGTGACTGGCTGGACCGTCCCCGCCCCATCGACGTCCGTTACCCCGACTGGAAGCCGGAGGATCGCCGGGAGGCTCTACCACCCCAGAACCGGGTGTGGGCCAAGGCCAACGGGGTCCTGCCCGACGATCCGGTGCTGCATGCCTGTGTGGTCACCTACCTGTCGGACATGACCCTGCTCGACACCACCCTGCTCCCCCATCCCCACACCTACATGAACCAGAACGTGCAGATGGCCAGCCTGGACCACGCCATGTGGTTCCACCGACCGTTCCGGGCCGACGAGTGGCTGCTCTACGACCAGGACACCCCGTCGGCCGCCGGGGGCCGAGGCCTGGCTCGCGGCTTCTTCTACACACCCGACGGGGCCCTGGCCATCTCGGTGGTGCAAGAAGGCCTGATCCGTCCCGACCGCACCCGCCAACCGGAACCGACCTCATGACGACACCCCGCTCGCGCCTCCTTGCCCTCGTCCTCGCGCTGGTCCTCACCGCCGCGGCTTGTGGCGGTGGCAGCGATGCCGACGGTCCGCCATCCTCGGCTACGCAGGTCCCGTCGACAACTGCCGACACGGATACCGAGCCGAACTCCGAGCCGGCCACGGAACCGGTCGAGGTGGTGGCCGCCCCCGTTTTGACCGTCGACGATCCCATCGCCATGGTCCTGCGCCCAGAGGACGACCTGGTCTGGCTGGCTGAACGGTCCGGTCTGGTCCACACCGTGGAGGCCCAGGCCGATGGTTCCCTGGCCGTGGTCGGCGAACCGGTGCTCGACATCAGCGACCGCACCAAGGCCAGCGGGGAGCAAGGGCTGCTGGGCATGGCCTTCTCCGCCGACGGCACCGAGCTCTACGTCAGCTACACCAATCTCGACGGTGACACGCGCCTGGTGGCCTACGACGTGGGTACGCCACCGGCTCACGACGGCCCGCTGGATGCCGATGCCGGATCCGTCCTGTTCGAACTCGGCCAGCCCTTCCCGAACCACAACGGTGGCCATGTGCTCCTCGGCTCCGACGGGCTGCTGTGGTTCGGTCTCGGTGATGGTGGGGCCGGCGACGATCCCGACAACCGGGCCCAGAACCCCGATGACCTTCACGGGAAGATCCTGCGCTTCGACCTGTCGAAGCGAAACAGTGACGGATCGGCAACCCCCGAGATCGTGATCACCGGGGTCCGCAATCCGTGGCG
>JBDTBS010000193.1:0-3275 GCA_039924035.1 Aquihabitans sp.
TGGGGGCGAAGGCCACGATCGGGATGCGGGCCTTGTCGAACCAGGTCTCGAGCTGACGCATCATCTCGCCGTAGGAGGGGGCCTTGCGCTCCATCCAGCGGATGGCACCGTCCCCGTACCACCGGCCCAGGAGGAAGAAGAACGGATCGGGTCCAATGAGGCGTAGGAAGCCGACCACGTAGAACGACAAGGCATCGAGCTCACCGGAGGCCAGCGCGAGGCTGCGGTTCTGGGCGTTCAGACCGATGAACAGCAGCGGTCTGTCGGTCACCAGCACCGACAGGAAGATGTTGCCCAGGTTGGAGGCGATCACGAACGCGATGAGCGTCCCGATCACCACGTTGCGGGCCAGGGGACTCGGGGGCCCGGGATGGGCGCGATGGGGGAGGGTGGGCGCCTGTTCCAAGGGCGACAGTCTGGCAGAGCGACCGCGCGGTACGTCACCCGGGACTAAGTTCCGACAGGGCACCCAAGGTGCCACGAAGATCTCCAGCTCCACCGACTGAATCAAGGGGAACATCACCATGCAGGGCCTGATGCAGGACTACCCGCTCGCCATCCCGCACCTCTTCGACCGGGCCGAACGGCTGTTCCCGGAGAAGGAGATAGTCACCTCGCTGCCGACCGGCGTCGAGCGGATCACCTACGGCGCATGGGCCGAGCGCACCCGCCGGCTCGGCGGCGTCCTCGATGATCTCGGCATCTCCGCCGACGGCCGCGTGGCCACATTCGCCTGGAACACCTCGCGCCACCTGGAGCTGTACTTCGCGGCGCCGTGCAGCGGGCGGGTTCTCCACACGCTGAACCTCCGTCTGTTTCCCGAGCAGGTCACCTACATCGTCAACCATGCCGAAGACGAGGTGATCTTCGTCGACAAGACGGTGGCCGGTCTGTTGTGGCCACTGCTCGACACCTTCGAGACTGTGCGCCACCTGGTCGTCATGGACGACGGTGGTCCCTTTGACACCTCACAGGGCGTGCCCGAGGGCATCGAGCTCCACGACTACGAGGAGCTGCTGGCCGCTGCGTCGCCCCTCGAGTGGCACGTCCAAGACGAGAACCAGGCCGCGTCCATGTGTTACACGAGCGGCACCACTGGCAACCCGAAGGGTGTGGTCTACAGCCACCGTTCGACGGTGCTCCACACGTTCGCGGCCATGTTCGCCGATGGATTCGGGGCCAGGGAGACCGACCGGATCCTGCCGATCGTCCCCATGTTCCATGCCAACGCATGGGGCCTGGCCCACGCCGCGGTGGCCTGTGGTGCCGATCTGATCATGCCCGGACCGTCCCTGGCCCCTGAGCCCTTGGCCGTGCTCATCGAATCCGAGAACGTCACCGTGGCTGCCGGTGTGCCCACCATCTTCATGGGTCTCCTGGGTGCGCTGGAGGGTCGCGACACGTCGTCGCTGCGCTGCCTGCCTTGCGGTGGCTCGGCGGTACCCAAGGCCTTGTCCGAAGCGTTCCGCGCTCAGCTCGGGATTCCCATCTTTCAGGCCTGGGGCATGACCGAGACCAGCCCGGTGGCCACCTTCGGCACCATGCGGTCCAGTCTCGCGGGTCTGTCCGAAGAGGAGCTTGCGGGCTATCGGGCCTCCCAGGGCATGCCGGTGCTCGGCGTCGAGCTGCGCATCCAGGACCAAGACACCGGGGCCGACGTGCCCTGGGATGGCGAGACCCGTGGCGAGCTTCAGGCCCGAGGCCCGTGGATCGCCCGTGAGTACTACAACGACGACCGGTCGCCGGAGTCGTTCACCGAAGACGGTTGGCTGAAGACCGGCGACGTCGCCACCTTCGACCCCAACGGCTACCTCCGCCTCGTCGACCGCACCAAGGACGTGGTCAAGAGCGGCGGCGAGTGGATCTCCTCTGTGGAGCTGGAGAACGAGGTCATGGGCCACCCCAAGGTGGCCGAGGCCGCCGTGGTCGGCATGCATCACCCGAAGTGGCAGGAGCGCCCAGTGGCGTTCGTGGTGGTCCGCGAGGGCGAGGAGCTCACCAAGGAAGAGATCCTCGAGTTCCTCGACGGTCGTGTGGCCAAGTGGTGGATGCCCGACGACGTGATCTTCATCGACGAGGTCCCCAAGACCAGCGTTGGCAAGTTCTCCAAGAAGGACCTGCGCAAGCAGTTCGAGGACTACGTCATCCCTGGCACCGAAGGCTGACCACGCCGTGACACCGGATGGCACGACGGTGCAGGTGCTCGGGTCTGCGGGAAGCTTCCCGCAGCCGGGTAACCCATCGTCGGGCTATCTGGTGCGCACGCCCACGGCCACCATCTGGATCGACTGTGGTGCCGGCACGTTCTCGGCCTTGCAGGCCGAAGTCGATCTGGCCGATGTCGACGCCATCATCGTGTCGCATCAACATGCCGACCACTGCTTGGAGTTGGTCCATGTCCACGTGGCCGCCATGTTCGTGTTTCGGATGCAGGGCATCCCGGTGTATTCGACGGCGGGGGTGCGCGGCGTGATCGAGCCTTTGCTCCACGGCGACCTCGAACCGACCTTCACCTGGACCACCATCGATGAGACGTCGGTGTTGAACATCGGTGCCGCCACGGTGTCGTTCTCCCGGACAGACCACCCGGTGGAGACGCTGGCCGTCCGGGTAGAGGAGGGCGGGGTCATCTTCGGGTACTCGGCCGACACCGGCCCGGGGTGGTCGTTCGCCGAGCTCGATCCCAACGGCAAGGGATTCGATCTGGCCATCTGTGAAGCCACGTTGAACCCCGAGCACGCCGGTCTGGCTGCCCACCTGACCGCGGCGGAGGCCGGGGCCATGGCCGGTGCGTCCAAGGTGCGGTCGCTGGCCCTCACCCACATGTATCACTGGACCATCGAAGACCGCGTGCGCCAGGCCGCCGAAGTGTTCGACGGAGACTTGTCCGTAGCTCACCCGGGAACGATCTTCCACCTGAGTCCGTGAATGACCACCAGCGGCAGGACGAAGCCGGCAGCACGTTCTACACCGAGTAGGGACGGGGCTGGGGAGGGCCGTAGCCTCAGCCTCGATGTCGCGCTACCGCTTCGCCCTTCGTCCCTGGTGGATCTTGTCGCACCTGTTCGTGGTGGCTTTGGTGGCGGCCATGCTCTTTGCCGGGTTCTGGCAGCTCAGTCGGCTCCAGGAGAAGAAGGATCGCAACGTCCGGGTGGCAGCGCGCACGTCGGAACCCGTGATCGACGTCGAGTCGCTGGTGGCGCTTGGTGATTTCGATGCCGTCGACGATCTCGAATATCGCATGGTCACCGCATCGGGGGAGTACCTCGCCGACC
>JBDTBS010000194.1:0-14223 GCA_039924035.1 Aquihabitans sp.
TGGCCTCGTCCCGTCCGGTGATCTACGCCGGCGGCGGCATCCTCAAGTCCAGGGCTGCTGAGGCACTGCTGGAACTGGCCGAGTTGGTGGAGATCCCTGTGGTCACCACCCTCATGGCTCGCGGCGCCATCCCCGACGATCACCCGTTGTGCCTCGGAATGCCGGGCATGCACGGCAACTACACCGCGATCATGTCCATGCAGGAATCAGACCTGCTGATCGCCCTCGGCTCCCGCTTCGACGACCGGGTCACCGGCAAGCTGTCGGAGTTCGCCGAGTCGGCCAAGATCATCCACGTCGACATCGACCCCGCCGAGTTGGGCAAGGTCCGCCGCCCCGACGTGCCCATCGTCGGTGATGCCAACCAGGTGATCCAGGAGATCACCAAAGAGATCCGCAAGCTCATCGACAAGGGCACCGTCCAGGCCGACCTGTCGGCGTGGCGGTCCAAGTTGTCGGGCTGGCAGGAGAAGTACCCGCTGGCCTACGAGCCGCCGGCCGACGACGATCTGCTCAAGCCGCAGATGGTCCTGGAGGCCCTGCGAGACTCGGCTCCCGAGGACTGCATCGTGGCCAGCGGCGTGGGCCAGCACCAGATGTGGGCCAGTCAGTACTGGAAGTTCCGCCATCCCTACACCTGGATCAACTCCGGTGGGCTCGGCACCATGGGCTTCTCGGTGCCGGCTGCCATCGGCGCCAAGGTCGGCCGCCCCGACCGCATGGTGTGGGCCATCGATGGTGATGGCTGCTTCCAGATGACCGCCCAAGAACTGGTCACCGCGGCAGCCGAACGGATCCCGGTCAAGATCGCCATCCTCAACAACGCCTACCTCGGCATGGTCCGCCAGTGGCAGGAGATGTTCTACGAGGAGCGCTACTCGGAGGTCTACCTGTCGCCCGACCTACCCGACTACGTGAAGTGGGCCGAGGCCATGGGCTGCGTGGCCTTCCGGGTCGAACACCCCGACGACATTCAGCCCACCATCGACAAGGCCAATGCCATCGACGACCGGCCCGTGGTCATCGAGTTCCGCACCGACTCGTCAGAGAAGGTGTTCCCGATGGTGGCCGCCGGAAAGTCGAACTCCGAGGTCCAGGTGCCCGAGTTCCAACGGGACCCGGCCGCCGCACCGCAGAAGGAGGTCCCGCAGTGAGCGACGACTACGCCCCCAAGCACCATGTCTTGTCGATCTTGGTGGAGAACAAGCCCGGCGTGCTGGCCCGGGTGGTCAACCTGTTCTCCCGTCGGGCCTACAACATCTACTCCTTGGCCGTTGCCCCCACCGACGACGAGCGCTTCAGCCGCATCTCGGTGGCCGTGGATGTGGAGTCGGCTCCGCTCGAGCAGATCGTCAAGCAGCTCAACAAGCTGATCAGCGTGGTGAAGATCACCGAACTCGATCCTCGCCACTCCGTGGAGCGAGAGCTGCTCATCGCCACGGTGCGCTGCTCGGTCGAAGACCGCGGCCAGGTGGCCGAGCTCACCCGGATCTTCGACGGTCGCATCGTGGCCGTGAACCACGCGGCGATCACCGTTTCGCTCGAAGGCCGTCCTGGCAAGATCGACGACTTCGAAGAGCTACTGCGGCCGTTCGGGATTGCCGAGCTGCAGCGCACCGGTCGAGTGGCCCTGCCCAAGCTGGTGCGCGAACCCACCCGACTGCACGCCGTGGTCTCTACCCGCGGCAAGGTGTCGTGAGGGTCCCAGCCCTCGCTGTTACCAGGATGGTCTGGCCCCACCAGGCCGAGACCACCTAGACACAAAGACCAGAAACAAAGCCCCGGCCCCCGGGCACGACCTCCAAAGAACCATCAACCCCGGCCGGTCCGCCGACCGACCCAACACGAGAGAAGAACATGGCCAACGTCTATTACGAGAAAGATGCCGACCGCTCCGCCATCGCCGATCGCAAGGTGGCAGTGCTGGGCTACGGCTCGCAGGGCCACGCCCATGCGCTGAACCTCAAGGAGTCGGGCATCGACGTGCGGGTTGGCCTGCGCGATGGCTCTTCGTCTCGGGCCAAGGCCGAAGAGGCCGGGCTCAAGGTCCTCAGCAACGCCGAAGCGGCCGCCGAGGCCGACGTGATCATGATGCTGCTGCCCGACACCGAGATCGCCGCTGTCTACGAGGCCGACGTGGCCCCGAACCTCAACAAGGGCGACGCGCTGTTCTTCGCCCACGGCTTCAACGTGCGCTTCGGCTACGTGAAGGCCCCCGAGGGTGTCGACGTGGCCCTGGCCGCCCCCAAGGGCCCCGGCCACCTGGTGCGGCGCACCTACACCGAGGGTGGCGGCGTGCCCTGCTTGATCGCCGTCGAGCAGGATGCAACCGGTAAGGCCCGCGATCTCGCCCTGGCCTATGCCGATGCCATCGGCGGTACCCGCGCCGGGGTCATCGAGACCACCTTCACCGAAGAGACCGAGACCGACCTGTTCGGCGAGCAGGCTGTGCTTTGCGGTGGCCTCACCGCCCTCGTGCAGGCTGGCTTCGAGACCCTCACCGAGGCTGGCTACCAGCCCGAGATGGCCTACTTCGAGTGCCTCCACGAACTGAAGTTGATCGTCGACCTCATGTACGAAGAGGGGATCGCCGGCATGCGCTACTCGATCTCCACCACGGCCGAGTACGGAGACCTGGTTTCTGGTCCTCGCATCATCACCCCCGCGGTGAAGGCCGAGATGAAGAACATCCTCGACGACATCACCTCGGGTCGCTTCGCCGATCAGTTCGTGAACGAGGTGAAGGGTGGCGGCGCCAACTTCGATGCCCTGCGCAAGGCCGGTGCCGAGCACCAGATCGAGACCGTCGGTAAGGAACTGCGCTCGATGATGCCGTGGATCTCTGCCGGTAAGAAGTCGGTCACCGAGATCTCCGGTGGCGACTGATCTAGCAGGCCCTACCCGGCGCGCCAGCGCCGTCATGTCTTCAAGCACCAAATCATCGAAATGGCGTAGATTCTGGTCGTGTGACGACCAGAATCTACGCTATTTCGTGGGTTTTGTTGAATGTCGACTTGTTCGGTCGGGATTCGAGACTTTACGATGCCGGCCATGACGAACGACACTTGGGGTTTCGACACCCGCCAGATCCATGCCGGCCAGGAACCCGATCCCACCACGGGTTCGATCTCGGTGCCGATCTACCAGACCACCGCCTACCAGTTCCGCGACACCAAACATGCTGCCGACCTGTTCGCGCTGTCGGAGATGGGCAACATCTACACCCGGATCATGAACCCCACCCAGGGGGTCCTCGAGGGTCGCGTCGCATCGCTGGAAGGGGCCACCGAAACAGCGGTGGGCATCCCTGGCGCCCTGGCGGTGGCTTCGGGCATGGCCGCCGAGACCTTGGCCATCCTCAACATCGCCGAGGCCGGTAGCCACATCGTTGCGGCCCCGTCGCTCTACGGCGGTACCTACAACCTGTTCAATCACACCTTCCCCAAGATGGGCATCGAGGTGTCGTTCGTGGAGGACGCCGAAGACCCCGAGTCCTGGCGGGCCGCGGCCAAGCCCAACACCAAGGCCTTCTATGGCGAGTCCATCGGCAACCCCAAGAACGACTTCCTCGACATCCCCGCGGTGTCGGCAGTGGCCCATGAGGTCGGCGTCCCGCTGATCATCGACAACACCGTGGCCTCGCCGTGGCTCATCCGGCCCTTCGAACATGGCGCCGACATCATCGTGCACTCGGCCACCAAGTTCCTCGGTGGTCACGGCAACAGTGTCGCCGGGATCATCGTCGACGGTGGGTCCTTCGACTTCTCGTCCAATGACAGGTTTCCCGGCCTCACCGAGCCCGACCCGACCTACAACGGCCTGTCCTACTGGCCGGCCCTCGGCCCCGGGGCCTACATCATCAAGGCCCGGGTGCAGGGCCTGCGTGACCTCGGCGCGGCCATCAGCCCGTTCAACGCCTACCAGATCCTCCAGGGCATCGAAACCCTCAGCCTGCGCATGGAACGCCACAACGCCAATGCCCAGGCCGTGGCCGAATACCTGGCCCAGCACCCCCAGGTGGAGCAGGTAAAGTACGCCGGCCTCACCGACTCGCCCTACCACGAGCGGGCCAAGACGCTCACGGGCGGCCGGGGCTTCGGTTCGGTGCCGGCCTTCGTCATCGACGGTGGCCGCGATGCCGGCGTGAAGTTCGTGGAGGGGCTCACCCTCCACCGTCACGTGGCCAACCTGGGCGACGTTCGCAGCCTCGTGGTCCACCCGGCATCCACCACCCACAGCCAACTGTCCGAGGCCGAGCAGCTTTCGGCTGGCGTCGAGCCCGGCCTGGTCCGCCTTTCGGTGGGCATCGAGTCGATCGACGACATCATCGCCGACCTCGACCAGGGCTTCGCCGCGGCCAAGTAGCCGAACGGCCGGCGTACTGGCTGGGCGTCGGCCGATCCCTGGATTTAGGTCCCACAACGACCGTTTCCGGGGTACAACTGAACACAGAGCCCGTCGCGGTCGCACCTCCCTCTCCCTCCCGGTGCTGCTGCGACGGGCTCGCCGCGTCTCCGGTGGCCCCCGACGTCGGCGGTACCCTGCCCGGGTGACCCACGACCACCATGTCGACCCGGCCGTCGACCACGACGGGTCACCGGCCGACGATCGCCAGCGGGTGGATCAGATCCTCGGGCGGCTGCGGGCTTCGGGGGGACGGGTCACCCGGTCCCGACAGCAGGTGGTGGAGGTGCTGGTCGAGGGGCCGGGCCATCACCTCACGGCCCCCCAGGTCCTCGACGCAGTTCGGCTGATCGACGCACAGTTCCACGAGTCCAGCGTGTACCGGACCCTCGATCGCCTGGTGGAGATCGGGGCCGTGACCCGTATCGACGTGAGTGGTGGATCGACGGTGTACCACTTGCCGGCACGGGCCCATCACCACTTGGTGTGCGACCGGTGCGGTCGGATCTCGGGGGCCGACCCCGACCTGTTGGCCGGGGTGGCCGACCGGGTGCGGCGCGAACAGGGCTTCACCTTGAGAGACGAAGCAGTGACCCTTCCCGGCCTGTGCCGGGACTGCGCGTCGGTCGACGGACCGACCCACCCGTAGGTCCAGTTCAGTTCAGTTCAGTTCAGGGAGCGAAGCTCGCCGACCACATGGTCGATGCAGCGGGTGAGCTGGTTCACGTCTTCGGCGTCGATGGCTGGGAACAGGGCCACCCGCAGCTGGTTGCGCCCGAGCTTGCGGTAGCTCTCGGTGTCGACCACGTCGTTGGCCCGCAGCACCTTCGAAACCATGGCGGCATCGATGCTGTCGTCGATGTCGATGGTTGCCACCACGTTGCTGCGCAGGGTCGGGTCGGTCACGTAGGGAGTGGCGTAGTCGGTGCGCTCGGCCCATCCGTACAGGATCTCGGCCGAACGGGCGCTGCGGCCCGATGAGAACCTGAGCCCACCATTCTGGTTGATCCACTCCAGTTGTTGAACGGCCAGGAAGATGGTGGCCAGCGCCGGGGTGTTGTAGGTCTGGTCCTTGAGCGAGTTGTCGAGGGCGATCTTGAGGTCCAGCGAGGCAGGGACCCAACGACCGCTCGATGCCAGGCGTTCGATCCGGTCGATGGCCGTCGGTGACACAGCAGCGATCCACAGGCCACCGTCGGAGGCCAGGCACTTCTGAGGGGCGAAGTAGTAGACGTCGGTCTGGCTGGCATCGAACTCGAGTCCGCCGGCCGCCGAGGTGGCGTCGACGGCCACCAAGGCGCCGGGGTCGGTACCCTCGGGGCGCACGATGGGCATGGCCACCCCGGTGGAGGTTTCGTTGTGGGTGAGCGCGTACAGGTCGATGCCGGCTTCGGCCTGGGCGGTGGGGGCCGACCCGGTGGGCGAGTTGATGATCGAGGGGTCGCTCAGGAACGGGGCCCGAGTGGCGCACTCGGCGAACTTCGATGAGAACTCGCCGAAGGTGAGGTGCTGGCTCTTCTGCTCGATGAGTCCGAACACAGCTGCATCCCAGAAGGTGGTGGTGCCGCCATTGCCGAGGATCACCTCGTAGCCGTCGGGGAGGGCGAACAGCTCGGCCACCGCGTTGCGGAGCCGACTGACCATGAACTTCACCGGCGCCTGACGGTGGCTGGTGCCCAGGTATTCGCCTGCCTCTGCGGCCAACGCGGCCACTGCCGACGGCCGCACCTTGGACGGTCCGCACCCGAACCGCCCGTCGACGGGCAGAAGGTCGGCCGGGATGATGATGGCGGGGGTGCTCATGAACCCATTGTCGCAGCCCAAACGATCGAGGGGCCAAGCCATTGCTTTGTGGTCGTACAGCGATGGTCCCGGCCGCGTGTCCGCAATCGGCTTCGGAGGTGACCCGAGACCGTGCCACCATGGCAGGGGTCCGTGCCCGCCGGCCGGACCGACGCCACCGCTTCCAGGAGACACCCCATGGGTTCCCGCGTGTCCGACCGCATCGCTGCCATCGCCCCGTCCGCCACTCTGGCCGTCGATGCCAAGGCCAAGGCCATGAAGGCTGCCGGGGAGCCCGTGATCGGCTTCGGTGCCGGTGAGCCCGACTTCGCCACCCCCGACCACATCGTGCAGGCCGCCATCGCTGCGTGCTCCGACCCGAAGAACCACCGCTACAGCCCGGCTGGTGGCCTACCCGAGCTCAAGGAGGCCATCGTGATGAAGACGGCCCGTGACTCCGGGTACGAGATCGATGCCAGCCAGGTGCTGGTCACCAACGGCGGCAAGCATGCCATCGCCAACTCCTTCGCAGCCCTTCTCGACCCGGGTGACGAAGTCCTGCTGCCCGCGCCCTACTGGACCACCTACCCCGAGCCCATCAAGCTGGCCGGAGGGGTACCCGTGGAACTGCCCACCGGGGAGGCTGCCGGGTTCCGGGTCACCGTCGACCAACTGGAAGCGGCCCGCACCCCGCGCACAAAGGCCCTCGTGTTCGTGTCCCCCTCGAACCCGACCGGGGCTGTCTATCCCCGTGACGAGGTGGAGGCCATCGGACAGTGGGCCGTCGAGCACGGCATCTGGGTGGTGACCGACGAGATCTACGAGCACCTCACCTACGGCGATGCCGAGTTCCACTCCATGCCGGTGGTCGTACCCGAGTTGGCTGAACGCTGCATCGTGGTCAACGGCGTCGCCAAGACCTATGCCATGACCGGGTGGCGGGTCGGGTGGGTCGTCGCCCCCAACGACGTCATCAAGGGAGCAACCAACCTCCAGAGTCACCAGACCTCCAACGTGGCCAACGTGTCGCAGCGGGCCGCTCTGGCCGCGCTCACGGGAGGACTCGACGACGTGGTCCGCATGCGGGAGTCCTTCGACCGTCGCCGCCAGACCATCCACCGGGCCCTCAATGCCATCGACGGCGTGTCGTGCATCGAACCACAGGGCGCCTTCTACGCCTTCCCGTCGTTCGCCGAGATCCTCGAACGCGGTGTGAATGGCCACGAGGTGAGCTCCACCCTGGAGTTGGCCGATCTGATCCTCGAGCAGGTCAAGGTGGCCATCGTGCCCGGCGAAGCCTTCGCCGCTCCTGGCTACGCCCGGCTGTCGTTCGCCCTCGGCGATGACGACCTCGGCGAGGGCATCCAGCGGATCGCCGACTTCCTCTCCGAGTAGAAGACCGTGCGCACAGAAGCCCATCCCGAGGTCCCCTACGGCGCCTGGCCGTCACCCATCACCGCCTCGCGGCTGGTGGAGGGAGCAGCCGGGGTCAGCGAGGTGCGCTCCGACGGTGACGACATATGGTGGAACGAGCAGCGTCCCAACGAGGGAGGCCGGTACCAACTGGTTCGGCGAACCGCAGGCGGAACCCGCCACGACCTGTTCGACCCGTGGGACCCGACCCCAGGGGCCACCAGCAACTGGAATGCTCGAACCGCCGTCCTCGAGTACGGCGGTGGGGCCTGGGCAGTGCGCAACGGCGTGGTGGTGTTCGCCGACTGGGCCGACCAACGGCTCTACCGGGTCGACCGGGGTGGCATCCCGACCCCGATCACCCCTGAGCCATCGGTGGCTCGCGGCTACCGCTGGAGCGAGGTGCAGTGGCTTGACGACCACTGGCTCGTGGTGGTGCGCGAAGACCACGATCCGTCCACGGTCGAGGCCTTCGGCCAGGCCGTGAACCAGGTGGTCGCCATCCCTGTCGACGGTCGAGCCGTCGACCATCCCGATCTCGTGCGGGTACTGGCGACGGGCCCCGACTTCGTGCACACCCCTGCCGTGCAAGGTGACCGGTTGGCCTGGATCCAGTGGGACCACCCGCTGATGCCGTGGGACGGTAGCGAGCTGCAGGTGGCCACCATCACCCGAGACGCGTCCGGGTTTCCCAATGGCGTGACCGATGCCGTTCTGGTGGCTGGTGGTCGATCTGAGTCGGTCGTCCAGCCCGGGTTCACGGTCGCCGGCGATCTGATCTTCTGTACCGACCGGACCGGCTGGTGGAACCCGTGGCGGCTGTCGGGCGGCCTGCTGACCGCCGGAGATGCCGACCGGACCGATGCCATCGAGCCCGTGCTGGCCGATGGGGGAGCGGATGTGGAGATCGGCGGACCGCTGTGGGTGGGCGGTCAGCGCTGGTGGGCCGAGATGTCCGACGGTCGTCTGGCCGTTGCCTTCACCAGCGGGGGCTCCCAGCGTCTCGGCGTGATCGATGCCGACGGCCATCTGCTGGAGCTGTCCACGCCGTTCACCGAGATACCCCAGGTCCAGGCCACCGCCGACAGAGCCGACGTTCTCGTGGTGGCTTCTACGCCGTTGGCCGAGGCCACGCCCTACCTGCTGACCCCCACCAAGAACGCCGACCCGGGCCGGTTGCCGTCGGTGGCCGCCCGTCGCCTGCGCCCGGCCCGAGACCTCGGCGTCGACGAATCGTGGTTCTCGGTCCCGAAGCCCATCACCTTCCCGTCGGCCGACGGGAGGCAGGCCCACGCGCTGTTCTACGCGCCGGTCAACCCCGAGGTGACCACCCCTCCCGGCGCATTGCCCCCGCTGCTGGTCATGATCCACGGCGGTCCCACCTCGGCCGCCCGCCACCGCCTCGACCTGGCCAAGCAGTTCTGGACCAGCCGAGGCATTGCTGTGGTCGACGTCGACTACGGCGGATCGGTGGGCTACGGGCGTCCATACCGGGAACTACTTCAGGGGAACTGGGGCGTGGTCGACGTGGAAGACGCGGTTGCTGCTGCCCGCCACCTGGCTGACATCGGCCTCGTCGATGGTGACCGCCTGGCCATCCGCGGTGGCTCGGCTGGAGGCTTCACCACCCTGGCCGCGCTGTGCTTCCACGATGTGTTCAAGGCTGGGGCCAGTCACTATGGAGTGGCCGACCTCGGGGCCCTGGCTGCCGATACCCACAAGTTCGAGAGCCGTTACCTCGATGGTCTGGTCGGACCCTGGCCCGACGTGACCGGCGTCTATGCCGACCGGTCACCCATCAACCACACCGATGGCTTCGACCGGCCGCTGATCGTGTTCCAGGGCAGCGAGGACGAGGTGGTTCCCCCGAACCAGGCCGACATGATCGTGGACGCCTTGGCCGACAAGGGTGTGCCCCACGCCTACCTCCTCTTCGAGGGAGAACAGCACGGGTTCCGCCAGGCCGCCAACATCGTGCGGGCTCTAGAGGCGGAGCTGTGGTTCTACGGGCGGGTGTTCGACTTCGAACCAGCCGACGCGATCGAACCGGTGTCCGGAGCCGTCGGCCTCGGCTGACCGCGGCGGCGGGCTTCCGGCTCACGGCGTCCATTGGCGGATCGGACGGGTCAACCGACAGACTCGGCCCCATGGCTCGTGTGCTGGTTTACGAGAAGATCGCCGACAGAGGACTGGACGCTCTTAGGGCTGCTGGTCATGAGGTCGATGTGCAGTTGGGGCTGTCGCCCGAGGATCTGCTCGATGCCATCAAGGGTGCACATGCCCTGATCATCCGGTCGGCCACCACGGTGACCGCCGAGGTCCTCGACGCGGGTACCGACCTGGTGGTGGTGGGCCGAGCCGGAATCGGACTCGACAACGTCGACGTGGCCCACGCCACCAACCGGGGCGTGATGGTGGTCAACGCGCCTCAGTCGAACATCTTGTCGGCAGCCGAGCAGACCATGGCGTTGCTGCTTTCGCAGGCCCGCAACATCCCCCAGGCCCACAATGCGCTGGTCAACGGCCGGTGGGAGCGTTCCAAGTGGGAGGGCGTGGAGCTGGCCGACAAGACCTTGGCCGTTATCGGTCTGGGTCGAATCGGAAAGCTGGTGGCCCAACGAGCCATGGCCTTTGGCATGCGGATCATCGCCCACGACCCCTACGTGGCCCCCGAGCGGGCCCAAGCCATGAACATCCAGCTCGTCACGCTCGACGAGGTGGCCGAACAGGCCGACTTCCTCACCCTCCACGTGGCCAAGACGCCCGACACCATCGGCCTCATCGGCGTCGAGTTCCTGGCCAAGGCCCGCCCAAGCCTCCGGGTCATCAACGTGTCCCGTGGTGGGATCGTGGATGAGGCGGCACTGGCCGATGCCATCCGCGAGGGCCGCATCGCCGGCGCCGCGCTCGACGTGTTCGCCACGGAACCCACCACCGAGTCGCCGCTGTTCGAACTACCGCAGGTCGTGGTGTCTCCTCACCTTGGGGCCAGCACCCTCGAAGCCCAGGCCAAAGCCGGCGACACCATCGCCGAGCAGGTCGGCCTGGCTCTGGCCGGCGAGTTCGTGCCGTTCGCGGTGAACGTGGATGCCGCTGAAGCCTCCGAGACCGTTCGCCCCTACCTGCACCTGGGCGAGCAGCTCGGTTCGATGTTCGCTGGACTGGTGGCCGCTGAAGGTCTGCCCAGCGAGATCGACATCGAGTACTCGGGTGAGCTGGCCGGCTACGACACCCGGATCCTGACCCTGTCGGTTCTGAAGGGACTCATCGGTCGGGTCAGCGATGAGCCGGTGTCCTACGTGAACGCCCCACAGGCCGCGAAGGACCGGGGCATCGAGGTGCGTGACACCACCACGTCGAGCTCGGTCGACTGGATCAACCTGGTGGGCATCTCGGGTGGCGGACACCAGATCGCCGGGACCCTCGTGGGTCTGCGGGCCGAGGCCCGCCTGGTGCAGATCGATGGACACACCCTCGATGTCCCGCCTTCGGCTCACCTCACGCTGGTGCGCAACGACGACCGTCCCGGGGTCATCGGCCGGGTCGGTACCGTGCTCGGTCTGGCCGGCCTCAACATCGACGACATGGACGTCGGTCGGGCGGCCCAGGTCGACAACGATGCCCTCATGGTCATCTCCACGGCCGCCCCGGTCTCCGCTGAGGTCGCCGACGAGCTCCGCAAGGCCGACGGGATCCTGTCGGTCACGGTCATCGACGCCTGTTGACCCCGCTCGGGTAGAACTCACCGCTGGCCCGGTCACCGCGAGCGGCGAACTCTCACTGCGATTCTGAGACCGCGTACCTCGGTTGCGGGAACGCGGGTAGTGCCGTCGCGCCTATCCTCCGGTGGAGTACGACGATCATGCAGCAGGCAAGGGGCACATAAATGGGCATCATGGACAAGCTCAAGGGCGAAATTGTCGACATCATCGAGTGGATGGACGACTCTCGTTCGACCCTCGCGTGGCGGTTCCCCCGCTACCAGAACGAGATCAAGAACGGCGCCCAGCTGATCGTGCGCGAGGGCCAAGAGGCGGTCTTCGTGTACCGCGGAGCTCTGGCCGACCGGTTCACCCCCGGCCAGTACGAGCTCAAGTCGGAGAACTTGCCCATCCTCAGCACGCTGCAGGGTTGGAAGCACGGCTTCAACAGCCCGTTCCGCAGCGAGGTCTACTTCATCAACACCCGGCCCATCACCGATCTGCGGTGGGGCACGCCCACGCCGGTGACGGTGCGAGACCCCGACTTCAAGATGGTGCAGGTCCGGGCCAACGGCCTGTGCGTGGTGAAGATCGCCGATGCCGAGATCTTCCTGCGAGAGGTCATCGGTACCGACAGCTCAGTCGACGTCGACGAGATCGCCGAGCTGCTCCGCCGGGTCATCACCCTGGCCTTCGCCGACCTGGTCATGGAAACCGGCCTCGGCGTGATCGACCTCCAAGGTCGCCAGGTGGAGCTGTCGGGCAAGCTGCGTGACTTCGTGGCCGAGCGCGTCGACGACGAATACGGCCTGGCCATACCCGACATCACCATGAACATCTCCCTGCCCGAGGAGATAACTGCGGCCATGACCCGCGGTGTGGCCCGAGGTGTGGAAGAAGGCGGGTTCCTCGACAACGTCGGAGACCTCGACCGCTACCAGCAGGCCAAGCAGTCCGATGCCATGTTGGCCGCGGCCAGCAACCCCGGTGGTAGCGGGGCCATGGGCGACATGATGGGCATGGGCATGGGTATGGCCATGGCCGGTCAGATGGCCAACCAGATGCAGACCCAGCAGGCTCCCGCAGCACCAGCCGGTCCGCCGCCGCTGCCGGCCGGCCAGAGCTTCCACGTGGACATGGGCGGGCAGTCTCAGGGACCGTTCTCCATGGCCCAGATGCAAAGTGGCGTGGCCAACGGTCAGGTCACCAAGGAATCACTGGTGTGGAGCGAAGGCATGGCCGCATGGGCCGCGGCCGGCACCGTGCCCACCTTGGCAGCCTTGTTCTCGGCCCCGCCGCCCCTTCCGCCCTCGGGTGGAACCCCGCCGCCGATGCCGCCGGCCCCGCCCGCTCCACCTGCACCTCCGGCCGCCCCCGAGGCCCCGGCGGCACCCGAAGCTCCGCCCGCGCCTGAGGCTCCGGCTGCACCGCAGGCCGGGACGCCTCCCACTCCGTGACCATGGGAGGCAACGACCCTCAGGTCCCACCGCCCATGCCGGGGTCGGGGCCACCACCGCCACCACCCCCGCCGCCTCCACCGGCCCCGGGACCACCGACACCGCCTCCTCCGGGACCGCCGGCACCGCCTTCGGGACAGCCGGCATCGCCATCAGGATCGCCGTTCGCCCACCCTCCGCCGCCCGTGCCCGGGGCCGGGCCGTCGCCTGCTGCCCCACCACGAGACGAAGGCCAAGGACCCGAGGCTCGAGACCAGCGGGCCGCGTTCCAGGTCACCGAACAGACGCGCACCTATCCGTGCCGTCAGTGCGGCGCCCAGTTGGTGTTCGACATCACCAAGCAGCAGTTGGCCTGCCTGAGTTGTGGCTTCGCGGTCGACATAGACACCAGCCAACTCGATGCTCCGATGGAGCGGGACCTCGGTTCCACCGTCGCCCAGATCCGAGCGATGGCCGCCAAGGTGGAGGCCCCTCAGGTCACCGGTCAAAAGGAGATCGTCTGCCAGAACTGCGGTGGCCACACCACCTTCAGCGGCACCCTCACTGCGGTGCGCTGCCCCTACTGCGCCACCCCGATCCAGCGTGACGACGTCCACGAGGCTCCGGCCCGCATTGCCGTCGACGGACTGCTGCCCTTCGTGGTCGACCGCAAGGTGGCCGAAGCGAACCTGGACAAGTGGATCAACTCCCGCTGGTTCGCGCCCACCGAGTTCAAGAAGTACAACGAGACCGGGTCGTTCCAGAGCGTCTACACGGCCTACTTCACCTACGACTCCGATACCCGAACCTTCTACCAAGGCGAACGCGGCGACCACTACACCGTCACGGTGGGTTCCGGCGACAACCAACGAACCGAGACTCGGACCCGATGGTCACCGAGATCAGGTCAGGTGGCCAACGACTTCGACGACATCACGGTGCTGGCCAACGACGGCATCGACCGGGGGCGCATCAAGGCCCTGGAACCGTGGCCCACCGAAACCGCCAAAGCCTTCTCCCCCGAGTACGTGGCTGGGCACCTCAGCCGGACCTACGATCGGGATGTGGAGCAGTGCTATCCGGAAGCCAAGTCGATCATGGACTCGGAGATCCGCCAGACCGTTCGACGCGACATCGGCGGCGACGAACAGAAGATCCATCGGCTCGATACCAAGCACCTCACCCTGATGTTCAAGCACCTGCTGCTGCCCATCTGGCTGCTCACGGTGATCTATGAGGGCAAACCGTTTCAGGTGTACATCAACGGGGTGACCGGTGAGGTCCAAGGCCAACGGCCGTGGAGCAAGGTCAAGCTGGCGGCGGCCATCATCGGTGCCATCGTGGTGGTGATCCTCGGTCTGATCATCTACAACTCGGTCGGAGGCTCCAAGTGAGGCCCGCGGTCGCATGCTGATGATCGCGGTGTTCGTGGTGCTGGCCGTCGCTGTGGCCGCGGCCTTGGCGGTGGTGGCCGTACGGGCCACCAC
>JBDTBS010000195.1:0-2553 GCA_039924035.1 Aquihabitans sp.
AGCGACATCGTCGACCCTGCCCGTATTGGCTGCGACGGAGCCGAGGTCGACGGGGGGCGGGTCAGCGGCGATCGCTCCCTCGTCGGCTAGCGCGTCGCACATGGCCATGAGGTCCTTCGTGCAGGCAACGACCGGACGTGAGTCGGAGCTCACAGGATCGTTCCCGTTCCCGCCTTCTCCGCCGCCGTCTCCGCCGACGATCAGGGACCGCACCACGAAGGCAAAAGCGATCAATGCCAAAGCCCCGAAGATGGCCAGCACCCGCTCCCTCACGCTGCCATCCTCACACGGAGTTGCCGTGGCGGGGCCCGGCACCCGGTTCGGCGATGTCGGCTGCGGTCAGGGTGCCCAGTTGCTCATCGGTGGGATCGGTCATCTCCACGATGCGGCCGGCCTGGCGAGCCACGGCATCTTCGAACAGGTTGCGAGCCAGGCGGCCGTTGCCGAACCCCTTGTCTCGGGGCACCGATGCGAACCAGGCCCGCACCGCAGCTTCGGCTCCGTCGTCGGGGTGGTAGCCGGCCTTCTTACCGATGGACGAGAAGATCAGCCACAGGTCGTCGTTGCTGTAGTCGGGGAAGAAGATGGTCTTGGGGAAGCGGGAGGCCAAGCCGGGGTTGGCCCCGATGAAGTCGGCCATCTCGTCGGGGTAGCCGGCGGCGATGACCACCAGGTCGTCTCGGCGGTCCTCGATCACCTTCACCAAGGTGTCGATGGCTTCACGACCGAAGTCGTTGGCCCCGCCGCGGGCCAGGGCATAGGCCTCGTCGATCAGGAGCACGCCGTCGGCCGCCCGGTCGGCCACCTCCATGACCTTCAGTGCGGTCTGGCCGACGTAGCCCGACACCAGGCCGGCCCGGTCGGTCTCCACCAGTTGGCCCTTCGCCACCACGCCGAGCGACCGGTAGATGCCGGCCAGCAGGCGGGCCACGGTGGTCTTGCCGGTGCCGGGGTTGCCGGTGAACACCAGGTGGCGAGACTGCGGCGAAGTGGGGAGGTCTCGTTCGGCCCGCAGTTGCTGTACCCGCAGCAGGTTGGTGACCAGGCGGACCTCGGTCTTCACGCTTTCGAGCCCGACCAGTTCGTCGAGTTCGGCCAGCAGTTCCTCTATGGGCCGAGCCGGGGGGAGTTCGGGCTCCTCCTCGGCCTCTTCGCCGGCGGTTCCAGTGCCTGTGGTGGCTGCTGTCGCGCCAGCAGGGGGCCCGGCGGCGGTGCCGCTTGCGGGACCGTGGCCGACACCGGCTAGAGGCGAGGTGGGTAGCCCATCCATTGCCGCCAGCAGACGGCTGCGCAAGGCATCGATGGCCGTCAGTTCGCTGCGTGACGGAGCGGCTTCCAGGGCGGCCACGGTGAAGGCCAGGTGCAGGGCGCGGTCGTAGTAGGTGCGGCTGTTGGCAGTGCCGAACTTGCGGTCTGCGCTCACCAGGATCTCGAACATGGGCGAGATCTGGTCGAGCCAGGCCGCCCGCCCCACCAGCATGTTGCTGCGTCGCAGGTCATCGGGCTTGGCCAGGTTGAGTTGGCTGGGCATCCACTTGCCGAAGGCAAAGATCAGGCCCCACAGCTCGTCGTCGGTGTGGCTGCGATCTACGTCGATGAGGGCGGTGACCAGGTGGAACGCCTCGGTGGCCACGTCCTGGGAGATCCGGCGGCCATCCACCGACGGCAGCCGGTCGATCACGTCTCGCATGGCCGCACCGACGTCTTCGATGAAGACATCGGTGGCCCGTTGGACCTGCTTGGGGGGAATCATTGCCATGCCGTCACGCCTGCTCGCTCATGTACGCACCCTCATGATTTGGGCTCCCGCCACATGGGCCACAGCGCGGGACCGTCCTTGCCGAGCATCATGGGCTCGGATTCCACGAACCCGAACCGGGCGTAGAACCCTAGGTTCGACTCCTTGGAGGACTCCAGGTAGGCGGGGAGACCTTCGGCATCGCAGCGCTCGGTGATGGCGAGAACCAGGGCCCCACCCACACCTCGTCCCTGGTGGTCGGGGTGGGTGCCGATGTAGCCCAAATACCAGTGATGGGGTTCTTCGGGATGCCGCTTCTCCGCGAACGCCGAGGTCGAGAGGGCACGGGGAAGCCGGAACCCGAACATGGACGCTGACGGAAGTGCCACCCTGGCGATGTCCTGCGGGCGAGTCTTCCAAGCTCCGGGCGCACCCCACATGGCCACGCCACCCAACCGATCGTCGACCAAGACCTCGGCGCCGTCCCGGCGGAGGTAGACGGAGGCTTCGGCCGCAAACCAGCGGGAGGCTTTGGCCATCCACTTGGCGTGCGACGCCGCCGGAGCCAGCCACTGCCACACCGGATCGTCGTGGAACGCGGCGGCCAGGATCTCACCGATGGCCGGCAGGTCATCTTTGCAAGCGGCCCGAATGACCGGAGACGGTTTGGCATCGGACGGCGAAGGCACGGCGAAACACTACCGGCGGGCCCCAACCTGCCATGGCGACGTCGCCGACCGCATGCCCGCCCCGCTGCCCGGCCCAGCCCCAAACCATGCGAATCGGCGTAGATTTTGGTCGTGTGGCGACCAAAA
>JBDTBS010000196.1:0-2706 GCA_039924035.1 Aquihabitans sp.
CCACCGAGACCGCCCCGTCCACGGTGCCGGCCACCACGCCGTCCACTGGCACCACCATTGGTGCCAGCGACCAACTCGGCTCAGGCAACGGCTCCAACAGCAACGGGCCGAACCCGGGCGCTGGTCAGCTACCAGCCACCGGGGCCGATGTGGACGGGCTCGTGGTGACGGGACTCATTCTCTTCATCGCTGGTGCGGCCCTCATCATCGGCAATCGCCGCCGGTTGGCCAAGAGCCTCTGAGCTCAGAAGGCGATTTGCCGGGCTGAGTGATTCAGCTCATATTTCAGTGGATCAGATGCTTGGGTAGACCAAGAACAGAGCTGCCGTCGATGCCCTCACCAATGCCGGCGGCAGTCCGGCAAAGGCGAAATCCCCGCCGGAGTCGGCCTGTCGCACGGGTACCCCGAACCAACTAGACGGCGTTGATCCTCCACCAATGAGGTAGGGGATCGACGCCGTTACGCGGTTTCCGGTCGTGCCGCCAGCCTTCGATTTCTCGACATTCTTCCCGGCAAGCCTTGCCCTCCCAATCGAACAGGTGTACGATAGGCCACCAGCGATCGAACCTCAGGAGGATCTGAGGTTTGGTGTCGGCTTCTAGGTGAGTGCTCTGGTCAGGCGGAACCGGCTAGGCGAGCACCCTGGTGAGTCGTCCGTGATTTTCGCTCTTGGGTCTAGCTCTTCGGAGCTCTGGTTCTCGGAGGCGCATTCCATGTACGCAGAAATCACGAGCGGGAGGTGTGACGGTGTCGTTGGTCGATGATCTCGTTGTCATGCGTGATGCCGCTCAGGCTGTCTTGGGCCACCTTGCCGAAGCCGCCGGTGACCCCGGGGCCGACGCCAGCAGTCGTCTCAGCGTCGAGGATCTGATGGTTGGGCTGGCCGCCACCAGCGACGAAGTCGTGTCTGCAGCGGTGATCGAGGCCGCCGAGGTGTTGGGGCTGACCGACGCGATCTGCACCGTGGTGGTGGGCGAGTGGGATTCTCGGAACCTGTTCCGCCTGGATGGATCTCGTGCAGCAGGGGCTCGTCTGGCCCGCGACGCGGGCTGGTCGGAGCGGTCGGCCAACCACGTGGTGAAGCGGGCCAAGCGGCTTCGTCAGAACCGCCTGGTGGAAGAGGGGTACGTCAACGGCGACCTGTCTACAGACAAGACCGACGTGCTGTGCAACGCGGCGCTGCCGGCCCGCCGCCACCTCTTCGCTGAAGCTGAGGCTTCGTTGGTCGGCGACGCGAAGCGGCTCAGCTGCGACGACCTCCAGACCGTTGTCGACTACTGGGCCAGCGCGGCCGACGACGCCCTGGGTCGGGATCGTTCCAAGCAGCAGCACGAAGGTCGACGCCTGTCGGCCTCTGAAATCTCGGGCGGTGCGGTGGCGGGAGAGTTTCTGCTCGATCCGGTCGCCGGCGCCATCTTCACCGATGAGCTCGATCGACTGACCCAGCAGCTTTTCGATGACGACTGGGCAATTGCTCGTGCGCGGTTCGGTCCCATGGCCAATTCCACGAACCTGCCCCGCACCGCCACCCAGCGGCGAGCCGATGCCTTGATCATCATGGCCGCCCGCTCGGCAACCATGCCGGCCGACGGCCGTCCGCCCAGTCCCTTGTTCTCGGTGCTGATCGACGACAAGACGGCCCTACGGGTATGCGAACTGGTTGGTGGCACCGTGATATCCCCACAGCTGTTGGCCTCGTGGATCACCCAGGCCGACTTCGAGCGAGTCATCTTCGACACGCCCAATCGGGTGATCGAACTCGGTCTGCGGACCCGGTTCTTCACCGGCGGCCTACGCCGAGCGATCGAGCTCCGTGACCGCCACTGCACGTTTCCCGGATGCTCCGTGCCGGCCAAGCACTGCGAAGTCGATCACATCATCGAGTACAGCCAAGGCGGCGTGACGACCCAACAAAATGGGCGCTTGAGGTGTCCAACGCACAACCGTCAGCGCCCAGGCCGAGCCGGCCAACCGCCCCAAGGCCCCTGACCGAGTCGGCGGGATCGGCGGCGGTCGGCGATAGGCGAGAACGACCGGATCGGCAGCAGAGCGAGCGGATATGCCACCGACCTGCTGACGAAGTGTGTCCTCCGACCAATGAGCTACCCGGGATCCCCACCCCGGGCGCTCAGTCGCGTCCAGGCATCTGTAGGCGGGGTAGGGGAGGGATCTGTACCTGCAGCTCTGGACAGACCTCAAGACTCCCGGCGCCCACGGGGGTCGCGCGCCCTGCTGAGGTCCCCGAGAGTGTGGTGTCCCCGACAGGAATCGAACCTGTGGCCTACCGCTTAGGAGGCGGTCGCTCTATCCAACTGAGCTACGAGGACGGGGCCGGTACAGAACGTGGGAGAAAACCCCGCACGCGCTGTTGGTCCGGCTGAACGGGCAATCCTACGGTGCGCGATCAGGGCCGTTGGGAGCCCATCGCAGGGGCGGCGGGCCTGTAGGCCGCGCTTTGCCTGAGTTCGGGCGCGCTGAAGCCACTCGGCCGATCTGCTGAGGTGCGATCAGGCAGCGAGTGGCAAGGGTGGATCGCCGCGGCTGGCGGCGTGTCGCCAGATCGCAAGGCTGTTCACGACGAGGGCGTGGGTCAGCAGGTTGAGGTGCTGGCGCTGGTGGCCGATCGAGTGTGCCCGTCGGAGCCAGAGGGTGTCGTCGAGCGCCCGGTTGATCGATTCGGCGTCGTTTCGACGCCGATAGAGCGC
>JBDTBS010000197.1:0-7915 GCA_039924035.1 Aquihabitans sp.
GCCTCGAGTTGACGACGAAGCTCGACCTGGCGGGTGATCTCTCGGATGGACAGCACCTTGCCGGTGGCCGTGGGAGAGCCCATCAGTGACACCACCCGACGTCGTCCGCCCTTCGGGGTGATCTCCACCTCGAAACGACTTCCCGAGCCCTTGTCGCTCAGCAACCAGTCGAGTAGCCGTTGGCGCTCCTGGGGTCCGACCAGTTCCGCCAGTGAGCGCCCGACCAGGTCGGCGCCCGGGCAACCGAGCACGGGCAATGACGCTCTGCTGGCGTACTCGATAACGGCATCGTGGGAGACACGCATGATCACGTCGCTGGTGTCATCGACCAACGTGCGGAAGTGAGCTTCGCTCTCTCTCAGGGCCTGCGCCAGGTCCATGTTGAGGTGCAACATGCGCATCTGGCGGATCAGAAGCAGCAGTACGACCAATGCCACCAAGACCTCGGTGACCACATCGGTACCGCCCCGGCCGACCAGGGCCAGGAGGGAGATGCCCACCGTCACGGTGGCCATGTCGATTGACCGACTTCGGCCCAACCACCGCGAGCGCCGAGGAACGGTCGGTACGAACAGCGCTCCCACCAGGAAGAGGCACGAAGAGAGCACCCAAGCCGCAGTGGCGACATCATCCTGGATGCCGGCCCCATCGCGAAGCGGTTGGATGTCGCCCAAGACGGAGACGGTCAGCGCCGCCGCTGCAAGCCGAACGGCGAGTTGCTGCCCTGGTGGACGGGACTGCCAGACGATTCGGGTCAGGATGATCCCACCCAGGCCCACGATCACCGACAGGAACCTGATGAGGTCTACCACCGAACCCTCAGCAGAGAGCCCCATGGCCTGGGGCACATCCCAGTGCCAGCCCACGGCAAAGCAGGCCCCCACCATGATGAGCAGGTCGAGGCCCACCCGCCACACCTCGTTGGCGGCATCGGTGGGGGCGATCAGGGCGAACAGTCCCACGACCACGATCACCACGGCCAAGGTGAAGGCCGAGTCGGTGAGCCAGCCTCCCGACTGGATCCACGATGGGGCACTGGACGCGAAGCCCAGGTTGCCCAACCCGTTGAGGACGGCGGCCACAGCGAAGAGCGACCACGCGGTGCGGTCCACTCCGGAGGCCCGCACCGCGGCCACACGACAGGCAACGGCTGCCAGCAGGGCGGACCCGACCAGAAGCGGAACTTGGGACGCCGGGATGATGGCCGCTATCAGCACAATGACGGCCGACGCCGCGATAGCCGCCCAGCGCAGTCTGGTCATGCCCGCAGACGCTGGCTCAGCGTCGACGCCGTCGGCAGAAAGCCCGTGCTGTTGACGGCCGAAGGCGCTCACCTGATACCGCTATGGATTCCGGCCGCGGTCACGTCAGGTTCGAGCTTCCTCGATCAGGTTGATCTCGTACAGGACGAGGTCGAGAGCATCAGCAGCGGCAATGGGAGCGAAGCGCTGCGGGTGGTCGCGGGTCACACACGACACCACCGGGCTGAGGATCGTCCACGGGGTGGGGTGACAGAACTGGACCACCGAGTACCGGTCACCGGCCTGACCGGGGGCAGCCACCACCCGGTGGATGCCCGGGGCGATGGTGCCGTTGGTGACCACCTCGAGCATGAGACCGGTGTTGATGATCGCTCCCCCATCTGGGGCCACCGCGTCGATCCAACGACCATCGGACTTGAGCTTCACCTGCAGGCCAGCGGCGGTGGCCTTTGGTAGGGCGGTGATGAGGTTGATGTCAGCATGTTCGCCAGCCCACACGTGGGGGGCATCGGGGGCTGACCCCATGGGCGGGTAGTGGATGGCCCGGCTGAGGGTGGTTCCATCGACCAGCATCCGTTCGAAGTAGCTCTCGTCGCAACCGATGCCCAGAGCAATGATGCGCAGCACGCGCCGTTGGAGGTCGGCGATGGCATCGTGGAAGGTGTTGAGCACTTCAGTGATCCCAGGAACGGCCGACTCGGGGAGCACCTGATCCCGGTAGCGGTGGGGATAACGGGTGGACAGGGGATGGCCGACGGGCAAGTTCCGACCCCAGTTGACCATCTCCTTCCAATCGGCCACGTCGGCGGTGGCCGCCGTCTCCACCAGGAGTCCGGTGTAGCCGGTCTGCCCATGGGTTCCGGGGGCTACGAAGCGGTTCTTGGTCTCGGCATCTAGCGAGAAGAAGGTCTCGAGCATCCCGTAGGCCGTGTCGATGAGGTCTTCGCTCACATCGTGGTTGACGTATACGAACCCGTTGGTGAGCGACCTCATCAGGCCGTCGACAACAGACCGACGGGAGAGGTCGTCACCAGTTTCGAAGGCCAGGAGGTCGACGTCCAAGATCTCGTCGGTCATAAGGCTCACGGTAGTGGTCGCCGATGACCGCAGCACCGCCGTTGGCGTGGTGGGCGGTTCAGCTCGAAGGCTCTAGCCCTTCGGGCTCTCCACCTCGGGCTTCGGGGGCCTTGACCTTCACGACCTTCTCGCGGACGAGATCGGCCAGCCCCGAGGCGATACCAGGTAGGCGCTTGCGCAGGTCGGGCATCAGGCGCTCCACCTGGCTCAGCACGTCGCCTTCGGCGACGAACGCGATCAGGTTCCCCTCCGCGGTACCCGGTCCGGCCCGGCGGGTGCCATCAGGGTCGAGCAAGAACACCCACGACCCGGCCAGGCTCGGGTCGAGTTCGACCTTGCGTCCGGCACCGCCCTTGAGCTTCTCGGCACCGCCTTCCGGCGCAGCCAAGGCCTGCGTGGCCCCGAAGGGATTGTGCGATGCCTTGGCCCGGAACTCGACGCCGCCGACCACGAACCGTTTGGAATCACCGGTTCCGCTCAATGACGTGAAGTCGCCCGAGTGGAACGACAACGGCAGGGTGCGGCCATCGGTGCGTTCCAGGTGCGTTCCTCGGACCCGGACCGGCAAGACCGCGGCCCGGACGGCGTCGAGGTCCTGGAAGCGGGCACCGAAGGTATTGATGGCGAACAGCAGCAGCATGGGCAACGCCAACCCGCCGACGATCAAAGCAGCAGCCAGAACCAACCGGCGGGCTTGGTCGATACCTCGGGCCAGGTCGGAACGGAAAAGGACGTCGGTCACGGTGGCCTGTCCACCCTCGACGCTTTCGTGGACGATGAGTCGCCCCCGGATGGACCCGGTTCCTCGGAACTCCGGATCGATATTCACATCGACGGTGATGGTCTCCGATGCCGAAACCTGGATGCAGGATTCTTCGCTGATCGCTTCTCGGCCGTCGTAGCTGACGGTCATGATCCCGGCTTCGTCGGGCCCATCGATGATGGCGGGATCGAACCACACACAACCGGGCCCGTCGCCTCCAACGAGGATGAGATCAGCCGAGGTGGAACCTTCACCGGTGAGCGTCGGAAACACCAGAGATGGCGGAGCGAACTGGACGGACCCTTCGGGCCGTCGAACGAGGACCTCGGTCGACGACGACCGAGCCAACACCGATGCACCCTCCCGGGTGGTGGCCGTCAGCACGATGGATAGATCGAAGGCATTGGTGCGCACGTCTGCGGGAACGGCGAACGTTCCCTTGAAGGGGCCCTCCACCGGACCCTCGAGCGCCACGGTCCACGACTCCTTGGTGACCGGATCGTCGAGGCGAGCCTGAACGGTGGGCGGGGCCGCGAACAGCTCGGCGGTGTCTATGCCCTCGGGGGCGATGGTGACCGCTTCGATCTCGGCCTCGGCGCCCCGGGTGAGGTCCAGATCTCCGGCGAGCGCAACACCGATGTCGCTGAACACGTAGACCTGCACCACTGCCGGTTCGTCGATCTGCTCGTCGGAACCGGCGACGGTGACGAACTTCCAGGTCCCGTTCCAGTCGCCTTCGTCATCGGGGCGATCGATGCTCACCGAGTAGCCGCGCCCGGCCACCACCGACACGGTGCCCTTTGCACCGCCGACGGTGATATTGCCGGGCCCGTCGATCTCGACCGAGTCGCCGGGGCCTTCGACCTTCAGGACCATGCCCGGTTCAGCGGCCAGGGCCAATACCCGGAGGCGACGAATGGTGGAGTTGACCTCGAGAGTCCGAGTGCCTTCGTCGCAGTTGCCGTCGCACAGCACTGGAGCGGGATCGTCGGTGGCCACCAAGGTGCCGCCACCGAGCCGAGTGGCGATCTCATCGAAGCGGGTGATCAGGGTGTCGATGTCGGAGGCCACCAGGTAGGTCCCGGTGGCGGTACCGCTGGCTTTGCCGCACGTCAGCGATCCCGAAGAACCGGTGCTGATGGCGGGCAGGAAGTCGGCATCGCTGACCTGGTCGCCGGCTAGCAGGGACACGGTGATCAAGGAGATGTCGTCGTCGCGGATCTCATCGGCCAGTCCGCCCTCGCTACACATCGCTTCGCGCCCTGCGGTCTCGGCCTCGGCGATGCCACCTTCGGTGCGCAGATCCGCTCCGGGCGCATAGTCCTTGGTGGTGCCGAGGACCTCGGTGTTCTCCGGGGTGCGAGGTTGCAGCTTGTACTCGGCACCGTCGGTGAAGGTCAGGATGGCCTTGCACGGCGCCGCGCCGCCATCGACGGTTACCTCCGCTGACCTGGTGGCCAGCGCATCACGGGCCCCTTCGAAGGCTTTGATGAGGTCTGTCTCTCTACCGTCGTCGCGGGTGCGCAGGGACTCCATGGACTCACGGATCAGCGGCCGGGTTTCGGCGTCGAGGGTCAACCATTCGGACTCTGGGCGGTAGATGTCGGCGAACGTGCCGATGGTGACATCCACAGTGAGCTTGTCGTCGCCGGCACCGTCGCCGAGCACGGCCAGGCTGTCGAGCGCGGTCAGGGCGGCATCTACCCGTCGGCCGTCGGGGTCGGTGAACTGGAGCGAGCCGGATTCGTCGAACAAGAAGACCACGGCCAGGTGATGTGATCCGTTGAGGCAGCCGACCAGGTCGAGCAGAGCGCTGTCGTCGTTGTTGTCACCAGCTTGGTCCTGGGCCAGAGCAGCGGGGGCCGCACTGGTACCGATGATCAGGAAGGCGGCCAACACGGCCAGCAGCAGGCGGAGGCGAGCGGGGCGTGATCGGGACCCGTCGATGATCGTCACGAGGCCAACTCCGTGGCCAGCGGCCAGATGTGGAGCAGGGCGGCGGCCACGGCCAACACGGCCAAGGTTCCAAGAGCGGGGCGCAGGAGTCCAACGGGTCGATAGTGGGGGCTGCGGCGACGGTCGAGGTCGATGCGGCGGGCGAGGCCGATCACCAAGATGGGAACGAGCCCGCCGGTGACGTAGCCGAGGATGTGAAGGACGACCCCGCTGGCAAACACGAGCGGCAGGCTCACGAGCACCGAGGCGAAGCCGAGGCCCAGGATCAGCAGCGGGGGGCCGACGGTGGGTACGTCGGAGGTCTGGTCATTCTTGGTGCCGGTCGACTCGTCGACCTGCTGTTTGGCGCTACCCCGTACCAACTTTGGAACCCCCCTCGGTCCGAAGGCGCAACCTTAGAGTGCCGGCGGGTCGGCCGACCGCGACGATGGCCGCGGGACCGGGTCAACCCCCGTGGGAGGGGACCTGATGGTTGCGAACGGCTTCGGCTTCGCTGATCGACCAGGTGTGGACACAGGACCGGCAGCGACGGTGGGTCACCTGAGCGACGAGATCGATGGCCGTCACCTCGCCGGGATCACCACAACGCGGGCATGGTGCGTTGCCCGCGTTGGCCGACCGGGTCAGGTCGCCGGTGAGCAGGCCCGTGCCCGCGGCAAGGCCTTCCACCTCTGCGTGGTCGCTGTCGACCCGCAGAACCTTTTGCCAAATTGGCGAGCGCCAAAATCGGAGTCCCTGCATACGGTCACCACGCTACGCCGGTCGCCCGACCTCGTCGCTGGTCCATCCGGCCTATCCCCGAAGAACGGGCAGGTCAGCAGGTATGGAGGTGCCAAGAGTCGCACGGTTGAACGGCGGTGGCCATCGACGGGGGGCATGGCCAGCACTCGGTTGGCGGCAGTGGCTGGGTCTTGTGAGCCGGGGCCTTGCCCTGATGCAGGAACGGCTGAAGGGAGCGGCCGTCGATCGCGACGGGGATCTCGGCACCGATGCGTTCATGCATGGTGGTAGGGCCGGGGCGGCCGACCGTGAAGCTGTTCCGATGCTTCGTCCCAGATCCAACGCAGGAGGTCGATCACTTCAGGGTCGCTGGCCACCAGGATCCCTCCTTCGACTTCGACGAACCGCAGCTGAACCAGGTGCATCTGAAGGTGGACCATGGTGGCAGCCTTCGACGCGTGCAGGGCGAAGTCCATGGTCACCCGCTCCTCGGCCGAGGTGACGTCGGCTTCTCGGAACAGATCCCGCACCTCTTCCAGGTCAGGTATGAGTACCTGGGCCAGCGCGACCACATCGAGTTGAGATGTATGGGGTGAGTCGACCCCATCGACCAGTATCAGCTGGCATTCGCGCAGCACATCGGCCAGGTAGGTGACCGCCTGCTCGAAGGTGGTTCTGGGCATGCCCGCCGCAGTGACGCGGACGACCTCGGTGTTCATCATGCGGCTTTCACCGGTGCTTCCAGTTCGAACCACACCACCTTGCCGCCATCGGGAAGTTCTTCGGCGCCGCAGTCATCGCTGAGCATCGACACCATGCCCATGCCCCGGCCTGACAGAGCCATCGGGTCGGGACGGGCGGCGATCACCGGTAGCCGGTCGCTGTGATCGTGGACCTCGAAGCGCAAGCGTCGGTTGTGGAAGCGAAACGAGAGTGCGAACGACGTGCGGGCATGGAGCACGACATTGGTGACCAGCTCGCCGACCAACAGGGCCACCATGTCGGCGGCATCTTCGCAGCCAGCATCGACTGCTCTCGCTGCACTCCAACGGCGGGCTGCAGCAACGTTCTCCGGGTCAGGAGCCAGTTCGATCTGTTCCGGCATCGCAGGCACCGTACCCCGCATGTTCCCGGCTGAACCCCCACCCGAAGCCTCCTCATGGCCCCTATCTTGGACCAGTGGATGGCATGGATGTGTGGACAAGAGTGACCGTCACCTGCCCGGCGACGCAGGCCGAGGTGGTGGCCGATCGACTCTGGGTCTTCGCACCTGCCGCCATCGAAGAGCAGATCGACGGATCTGACACCGTGTTGCTCGCCGGCTTCGACGATGCCGACGCCGCGGCGCAGGCCGCGTCGGCGGTCCGGTCGCTCGGGTACGACCTCGTCGAGGTGAGCACGGTGACCGCGGAAGGTCTCGACGGCTGGCGCGATTGGGCCAAGGCGGAGACGGCCGGGCCGTTCGTGTTGGTCCCAGCCTGGCTCGAGACCCCCGATGTCGAGCCCGGTGAGTGCATCGTGCGGCTCGACCCGGGCCACACGTTCGGGTCTGGTTCTCATCCGACCACTCGGGCAGTGCTGATAGCGCTGGCCTCACGTGTAGATGCAGCCACCACGGTGCTCGATGTCGGCTGCGGCAGCGGGGTCCTGGCCGTGGCTGCCGCCATGCTCGGGGCGCAGGCGGTGCACGGTATCGACGTAGACGTGGAATCGCCGTCGGTCGTTGCCGCCAACGCTGCCGCCAACGGAGTGGACGATGTCGTGACGGCTTCGAATGAGCCGTTGTCGACGGTGGTGGACAGGGCCGAGCGCTACGACGTGGTGGCCGCCAACCTGCTGGCCCCAGTGATCGTCGAACTGTCTGACGACCTGGAGGCAGTGGTCGCCGAAGGCGGCACCCTCGTGCTGTCGGGCCTGTTGGCCGACCGTTGGGCGCAGACCATCGACCATTTCACCCACGGGCTTCCACCCGCCGAGGCACCATGGCTGGTCGATGAAGTCGTGTCATTGGAAGGTTGGGTGGCGGTCGTGCTGCAGCGGCCATGAGCGTCGCCACTAACGTGCGCGCCCATGGCCGTAACCCCCGCTGAGGAGATCCACTTCGACGAGGACGACCTCTCGTCACTGGCCGGCCGGA
>JBDTBS010000198.1:0-10005 GCA_039924035.1 Aquihabitans sp.
CCCACGTCTGCCGTGAGGTGGCGGGAATGGACCCGCACCCCACCGGTCTCGGAGGCGGGCACGTCGAGGTCGGTTGAGACGATCGTGGTAGAACCTGTTCTCGTTCTGGGTGAACGTCAGGAGCTCCGGTGCACATCGCGTACACGGCCGAACAGGAAGCACTGCGGACGGAGCTACGGGGCTACTTCGCCGACCTGATGACCCCCGAGGTCACTGCGGCAGCAGCGGCCGGTGAGACCGGTCATCCGGCCTGCCTCGAGGCGGTCCGTCAGATGGGCCGCGACCGGTGGCTCGGCGTGGGCTGGCCCACCGAGATCGGCGGCCGGGGCTTCGGGCCCGTCGAGCAGTTCATCTTCATGAACGAGTCGTGGCGGGCCGGTGCCCCCACACCGTTCCTGTCGGTGAACACCGTCGGCCAGACGATCCTGCAGTTCGGTAGCCAGGAACAGAAGGCGTTCTTTCTGCCTCGCATCCTGGCTGGCGACCTGCACTTCTCGATCGGCTACACCGAACCGGAGGCCGGCACCGACCTGGCCTCGCTGACCACCCGGGCGGAGAAGGACGGCGACCAGTGGGTGATCAACGGTCAGAAGACCTACACGTCGTTGGCCAACTACGCCGACTACCTGTGGTTGGCGGCCCGCACCGACCCCGATGCCCCGAAGCACAAGGGCATCACCATCTTCGCGGTGCCCACCACCGATCCCGGATACTCGTATTCGAAGATCCACACCATGGTGAACGCCAGCACGTTCAACACCTTCTACGACGATGTGCGAGTACCCGACTCGGCCATCATCGGTGAGCTCCACGGCGGCTGGAACCTGATCGTCAACCAGCTCAACTACGAGAGGGTGGGATTGGCACCGCCGGGAATGATCGAACGCAACTACGACGATGTGGTGGCCTGGGCTCGCCAGACCGAGAGCCTCGACGGCGGACGAGTCATCGACCACGAGTGGGTGCAGGTGAACCTGGCCCGGGTCCGGGTCGGCATCGAATACCTCACCCTCCTCAACTGGAAGGTGGCCGCTCTCGAAGCGGCCGGTGAGGCCGTCAACCCCGCCGATGCCAGCTCGATCAAGGTCTTCGGCACTGAATTCTTCACGGATGCCTACCGGCTGCTGGGCGAGATCGTCGGACAGGCCGGCAACCTCGAACCGGACTCACCGGGGGGACTCCTTGCCTCCCGGCTGAACCGAGGGGCCCAAGGCACGTTGATCCTCACCTTCGGCGGAGGCGTCAACGAGATCCAACGAGATCTCATCGCCATGTTCGGATTGGGCATGCCTCGCATGCCCCGCATGTAGGAGCGACCGTGGACTTCGCACTTTCCGACGAGCAGACCGCGATCGCCGAGCTGGCCGGTCGCATCCTGTCCGAGCTGCTTCCCCCGGACCGGCTCCGTGAGATCGAACAGGCCGATGAGTGGTTCGCCCCCGACGTGTGGCGTGAGCTGGCCAAGGCCGATCTGCTGGGCATCGCCATGCCCGAAGCCGATGGTGGTGGGGGATACGGCTTCTTCGAGCTGGCCCTGATCCTCGAACAAGTCGGGCTGGCCCAGGCTCCGGTCCCGGTGTTGGCCTCGCTAGCCCTTGGCGCATCAGGCGTTGCCGAGTTCGGCAGCACGGACCTGCGGGCTCAGTTGCTGCCCGGCGTCATCGCCGGTGACCTCGTCCTCACCGCCGCGGTCATCGAGGGCAACGACGGTCTTCCCCCTGCCATCCCCGCCACCGAAGCCGTCGCCGACGGTGATGGATGGCTGATCACCGGTACCAAACGGTTCGTCACCGCTGGCCAGATCGCCCACCGGGCCTTGGTCCCGGCACGCACCAGTGAGGGCGCCACCACCGTGTTCGTGGTCGACCTGTCCGCCGACGGGGTGACCCGGAATGCCGACCTGTCACTCAACCTCGAACCGGTGCCCACCATTGACTTCGATGCTGTCGCTGTCGGACCTGCCGACGTGCTCGGCACGGTTGATGGGGGAGCGGAGATCGTGTCGTGGATCACCGACCGGGGCATCGCCGCGTGGTGCGCCGTCCAGACCGGCGTGTGCGAAGCGGCCACCCGCCTCACCGCCACCTACACGAGCAGCCGACGCCAGTTCGATACGCCCATCGCCACCTTTCAGGCCGTGGCCCACCGGGCTGCGGATGCCTACATCGACACCGAAGCCATCCGGCTCACCTCCCGTCAAGCAGCCTGGCGGTTGGCCGACGGTCGACCAGCCGATGAGGAACTGGCGGTGGCCAAGTACTGGGCGGCCGAAGGTGCCCACCGGGTGGTGCACGCCGCGCAGCACCTGCACGGGGGGATCGGTGTCGATCTCGACTACCCGGTACACCGCACGTTCCGGTGGGCCAAACACATCGAGCTCAGCCTTGGAGGCAGCACCGCGCACCTCCGTCGGCTCGGGGCGATCATCGCTGCCGGCTGAGCTCTGGGCTGGGCATAGGGCCACGCAGGGCGGCTTTGGGTCGGCTCAGAAGCGAAGCGACATCAGCATCCGATAGGGAAGCGACATGGGTCACGGGTGAACTGACGTAGCGTCAGGCTGAACCAGGTGGCTGCGCTACGCTCACCCGTCGAGCAAAGGGAAGATGCTTGTGAAAAACCGATTGATCGCGCTCACCTGCGCGGTGGCCCTCATTGCCGCCGCCTGCGGTAGTCGCCTCGACGAGCAAGAGCTTTCAGCTGGTGCCGGCACAGGTGGCGGTGGACCAGCAGTCGATGCTGATGCCGGTAAGGGCCCAGGCATCTCTCAGGGTGAGGGCGAGAACGCCGGCCCCATGATCGGGACCCTGCCGGTCCCGTGCGGCCAGGCCGAAGGGGGCGGACCCTCCACCGAGGCCCCGAAGGGCGACGTTCCCGGCGTAACCGCCGACACCATCAAGATCGCCGTCATCTCCGACCGGGCTGGAGTGGTGAAGGTCCCCACCATCAGCATCGAAGAGTCCATGAAGGCCTTCGTGGGCCTCTGCAACGACTTCGGTGGCATAGACGGGCGCAAGCTCGACCTGATGACCATCGACTCCAAGCTGTTCAACCAACTCGAAGCCACCGAGGAAGCCTGTGATGCCGGCGTCTTCGCTCTGGTCGGTTCGGGTTCGGTTACCGACAGCAGCGGAGCCCAGACCATGGTCGACTGTGGGCTCATCGAGGTCCCGGCCTACACGGCCATGCCGGCCAAGAGCCTCAGCGACAACATGGTCCAGCCGCTGCCCAACCCGGCCAACCAGTTCAACGCTGGCCCGGCCCGCTTCATCGCCGCCAAGTACCCCGATGCGGTGAAGAAGGCCGCCATCCTTCACAGCGGCATCGAGGTGGGAGACATCCAGGCGGCGCGCATCATCGAGGCCTATGAGAAGGAAGGGTTCGAGTTCGTCTACCAGAAGCGCACTGGTGTCATCGTCGAGTCCTACACGTCCGAGGTCAAGGCCATGAAGGATGCCGGGATCGAGTACGTCACCATGGTCTCGGCCACCTCTGAGACCACCAAGCTTCTCCACGACATGCAGACCCAGGGCTTCGAACCTGAGGTCATCGACCTCGGCCAGCAGTACTACGACCCCGACCTGCTCGACGAGCCCGGTGCCGAAGGGTCCCTCGTCCAGACCAACACCGTGCCCTTCGAAGAGGCCAACGACAGCCCAGCCATGCAGGCCTATCTAGCTGCCTACGAACAGGTCGGTGGCGACAAGCCACCGCCTGCTGCTCTCGGGGTGCAGGCCTTCTCGGCCGGCCTCCTCTTCGCCACCGCGGTGCACAACGTCGGCCCCGACTTCACCCGTGACTCGGTCCTCGCCGAACTGAAGAATGTCCACAAGTGGGATGGCGGCGGCCTGCACATGGTCACCGACCCTGGCGCCAACACGGCCTCCACCTGCTTCATGTACCTCGAGGTGAAGGACGGCAAGTTCGTCCGCTACCACCCCGAGAAGGTGGTCTCGTTCGACTGCGTCGAGAACTACCGCATCGACCTTGCCGGCGACTACGGCACCGGTGCCAAGAAGACGAGCGGCTGATGGTGCCCGGCGGACACCGCTGTAACGGGACAACCGTGTGAACGAACTCCTCAGCCTCCTGGTCCTCGGCCTGGTCAGCGCGTCGCTGTACGCGGTGGCAGCCAGCGGGCTCGTGGTCACCTACACCACATCGGGCATCTTCAACTTCGCCCATGGTGCCGTGGCCATGTTCTGCGCGTTCGTCTTCTGGCAGCTCAGCTCGCCCGATGCTTGGGACCTCCCGGTCCTGGTGTCTCTCGTGCTCACGTTGTTCGTGTTCGCGCCCGGGCTCGGATTGCTCATCGACCGTCTACTCATGCGCCGATTGCACGATGCCACGCCGATCACCCGGATCGTGGTCCCCATCGGCCTCCTGGTCGCCCTCATCCAGTTGGCCACCATCATCTGGTCTCCAGCCCAGTCACGGAACCTGCCCCGGTTCTTCGCCGGTGAGACCGTCGAACTGGCCGGAGTTGTGGTTGAGTACCACCAGATCGTGGTGTTCATCACCGCCATCGCGGTGGCCGTGGGGCTTCGCATCCTGCTCTACGAGACCCGCATCGGCGTGGCCATGCGGGCGGTGGTCGACAGTCGCGAGCTAGCGGCCCTGAACGGCATGTCGGCCGACCGGGTGTCGGGCTTGGCGTGGGCCCTCGGCTGCTCGCTGGCCGGTCTGGCCGGCATCCTCATCGCCCCCATCCTCACCCTCGACCAGAACCAACTCACGTTGCTGGTGATCAACGCTTATGCCGCGGCCATGGTCGGTCGCCTGCGCAGCCTGCCGCTCACCGCGGTGGGCGCCGTGATCCTCGGCATCCTCCGCGAGGCCGCCAACCGCTACGACGACAGCCTGCCTTTCTGGATCACCGTCGATACTGTGCCCGCCCTCATGCTCTTCGTGGTGCTGATAGTGGTCCCCCAGGACAAGGCCGCGATGTTCGGAGGGGGCCGCGATCGCAGCCAGGTTCCCAATCCGGGCTGGCGCAAGATCCTGATGGCATCTGGGTTCCTGGTAGTGGTGGCGTGGGCCATGCCCGAGATCACCCGGTTCGTGGCCAACTCCGTCGACGGCCTCACCCCCAACGGCCTGCTAGGTGCTGTCGGCTACGGCTTGGCCCTGGGCATCATCGTTCTCTCGTTGGTGCCGCTCACTGGCTACGCCGGCCAGATCTCCCTGGCCCCGCTGGCCTTCGGCGGAATCGGTGCGTTGGTCATGCATGGGGTGGCGGCCGACGGCAACCCGGTCGGTCTGTTGGCGGCCGCGGTGGTGTGCGGGCTGGTCGGTGCCCTCGTGGCCCTTCCGGCCCTGCGGTTGAAAGGCCTCTACCTGGCCCTGTCCACCTTTGCCTTCGCCTTGTTCTGCGAGAAGGCCATTTTCTCCCACTTCGCTGGGTTCAGCGACAGCAATGCCACCTTCGAGAGGATCGGCTTCGGCGGTCTTCGAGCCGAGAGCGACCGGGCCAACCTGGTGTTGATGGCAGTGATCTTCTGCCTGCTCGGTCTGATGATCGCGGCCCTACGCAAGGGCCCGCTCGGACGTCGCTGGCAGGCCATGAAGGACAGTCCGGCAGCCTGTGCCACCCTCGGCCTCAACCTCACTGCGCTCAAACTGCAGGTGTTCGCTCTGTCAGCGGCCATTGCCGGTGTGGGCGGGGCTTTGCTGGCTGGCTGGCGGGGCAAGGCCGGTACCGAACAGTTCGCTTTGCTTCAGGGCGCTCTTCCCGGATTGCCGCTGGTGCTGATGGCAGTGGTCGGTGGCATCGCCGCAGTGGCTGGCGTGCTCCTCGGAGCGATGTTGCTGGCCGTGTTCCCCCAGATCGGCAACGCCTACCCGTCCTTGGCCAACCTCATGGCCATCCTCCCCGGCTTGGCCGGCATCAGCCTGGCCTCCAACCCCGACGGAGCCATCGCCCAAGCCACCACCCAGGTGAGGGCCAAGCTCGCTGCCCGTCGGGATCCGTTGGAGCGACAGGACACGGCAGGGTCTCGAGTGATGGCCGCTCTGCTCCCCGGCGCACCACGATCGAATCCCGAAGACATCCCGGTCGGTGGCTCACCGACGCGAGCCGAGGTCGATCTCCTCGACGCCGAAGTTGGACTCGACATCGGGAGGTGCCATGCCGATTCTTGAGATACGTGGCGTGTCGGTGCGCTTCGGGGGTCACATGGCCGTCGACGACGTCACCATCGATGTCGCGGCCGGCGAGATCACCGGTCTCATCGGACCCAACGGTGCCGGTAAGACCACCACCTTCAACATCATCACCGGCCTGCAGGCCCCCACCCGGGGAAGCATCTTCCTGGGCGGCGTCGACGTCACCAAGAAATCGGCCTACACCCGGTCACGGCTCGGTATCGGCCGCACGTTCCAGCGGCTCGAACTGTTCGGTTCGCTCACCACCTTCGACAACGTTCTCACCGCCGCGGAACTCAACCGGGTCGAAGGCCGCAGCCCCCGAGACATCACCGCCGCGCTCCTCGATCGCATCGGCATCGCCGAGTTGGCCGACCAGCGGGCCGATTCGTTGTCGACCGGCAATGCCCGTCTGCTGGAACTGGCCCGGGCCCTGGCCTGCCAGCCCCGGGTGCTCCTGCTCGACGAACCGGCCTCGGGCCTCGACGAGGCGGAGACCGAACGCTTCTCCGCCACGCTCCTGGATCTGGCCGAAGCCGGACTCGGCATCTTGATGGTGGAACACGACGTGCCTCTGGTGATGCGGCTCTGTCGCCAGATCACGGTGCTCAACTTCGGCCGGGTCCTGTCCCAGGGAACCCCAGCCCAGATCCAGGCCGACCCGCTCGTCATCGATGCCTACCTGGGGCAAGGTCCCGGCGTGGGGGAGACCGCATGACCGCCACCGCGCCCACCCTCGAACATCCACTGGAGCTGCGAGGCATCCACGCTGCCTACGGGCGCATCGAGGTCCTCCACGGAGTGGACTTGGTGGTGCCCCACGGTGAGGTGGTGGCTCTCCTTGGACCGAACGGTGCCGGCAAGAGCACCACACTGCTGGTGGCCACCGGTCAGCATCAGGCCTCGGCGGGTTGTGTTCACGTAGCCGGCCGGCACGTGAACGGGGCCCGACCCGATGCCCTGGCCCGTGCTGGGGTGTGCACCATTCCCGAAGGGCGCGGCATCTTCCGCAACCTGACCGTGCGCGAGAACCTGCGCATGGCCACCTACCAGGGTGTCAGCGAAGACCATGTGGTCGACGTGGCGGTCACGCGGTTCCCTCGTCTCGGGGAGCGCATAAACCAGGTGGCCGGCACCATGTCGGGTGGCGAGCAGCAGATGCTGGCCATAGCTCGTGGCCTGGCCACAGACCCCGGTCTGCTCATCATCGACGAACTGTCCATGGGCCTCGCCCCGCTCATCGTGGCCGAGCTATATGAGATCGTGGCTGGCATCGCCAGCGACGGTGTCTCGATCCTCGTCGTCGAACAGTTCGCCCGCACCGTCCTCGGTGTCGCCGACCAAGCCGTGATCATGCAGCACGGTCGCGTCATCGCCACTGGCCCCCCAGCCGACCTCGAGGCCGAGCTATCGGCCGCCTACCTCGGAGCATCCTCATGACAGAGCCCCAGTCGACCAGCAACCCCGCCGAACGGCTTCACGCCAACGTGGCGGAGATCCACGTGCCCGAGCCCAGTGCAGACACCGAGACCCTGCTCGTGAAGCTCGGCATCATGCTTCCGATGCTGGGGATCGTGCTGATCCTGCTGGCCTGGTACAACGCGTCGGACACGGCCTTCGTGGCCGACCAGATCCCAATGCTGATCTCTGGCGGTCTGCTCGGGTTGGCTCTGGCCGTGGTGGGTCTCGGGCTGTTCATCAGGTTCTCGCTGGCCCGGATTCTGCGCTTCTGGCTGGCCCGCATGGTGGTCGAGCAGCAGGCTCAGACCGACCGGGTGGTCGAAGCCCTGGCCCGGGTGGAAGCGGCCGTCCGCAACCCCAACGGTTCGAACTGAAACCTGTTCTAGTCTGACCCCATGTCGGACGTGATCACCGAAGAACCACACCTGCTGGTCGAACGCGATGGCCACGTGCTGACCGTCACCCTCAACCGTCCGGCGGCCAAGAACGCGTTCAGCCCGACCATGCTCGTGGCCGCCGCCGATGCCTGGAATCTCCTCGACGAAGACCCTGAACTGCGGGTGGGGATCCTGACCGGTGCTGGTGGGGACTTCTGCTCGGGGATGGACCTCAAGGCCCTGGCCACTGGCTTCTCCGATGAGGAGATGGCCCGTATGGCCGAAGACCCCGACCTGCACTGGAAGGCCTTGCTTCGCCACGCGCGGCCGTCGAAGCCCATCGTGGCCGCCGTGGAGGGCTATTGCGTGGCCGGCGGGACTGAGATCCTCCAAGCCACAGAGATCCGGGTGGCAGGGGAGTCGGCCCAACTGGGCGTCGCCGAGGTGCAGCGTGGCCTGTTCCCGCTTGGTGGCTCGACGGTCCGGCTTCAACGCCAGATCGCGTTCACCAATGCCGCCGACCTGCTTCTCACCGGTCGCCTCATCTCCGCGGCCGAAGCCAAAGACATGGGCCTGATCGGTCACGTGGTCCCCGATGGCCAGGCACTCGTCAAGGCCCGCGAGATCGCCGAGCGCATTGCCGTCAATGGCCCGCTGGCGGTGGCCGCTGTGCTTCGATCGATGCGTGAAACAGCGGCCATGACCGAGGCCGATGGCTTGGCACGCGAGCTCGAGATCGGCGAGCCGATCATCTTTGGCACCAATGACGCCAAGGAAGGTCCCCGAGCTTTCAAGGAAAAGCGTCAGCCCAACTTCACCGGTACCTGATCGGACCCCGCAGGGATTGGTCACGGCTACTTGGAGGCTGTTCCGGCAGCCAACTCGGTGGCCCAGGGGTAGTCGGGCTTGCCGCTCGGGGAACGCAGGATCTCGTTCACCAGCACTAGATGACGAGGCGTCTTGTACGACGCCAACTGGGTGCGGGCATGGGCCGACAGGTCGTCCAGGCTTGGTGGGGTGTCGAGGTCGCGAGGCTGGACCACCGCGCACACCGCCTGACCCCAGCGGACGTCGGGCAAGCCGACCACCAACACGTCGTAGACAGCGGGGTGGCTCTTCAAGATGGTCTCGACCTCTTCGGGGAAGATCTTCTCGCCGCCCGAGTTGATGCAGGCCGACCCCCGGCCGAGGAGCGTGATCGACCCGTCGGCCTCGTGCATAGCGAAGTCGCCGGCCACCGCGTAACGGGTTCCGTCGGGGGCGTAGACGAACGTGGCCGCCGACTTGGCCGGGTCCTTGTAGTACTCGACAGGGATGTTTCCGCTGCGGGCCAACTTGCCCACCACACCGGTGCCGGGTGGGAGTGGCTCAAGGTTCTCGTCGAGCACCACCGCATCGCGGCCGGCCGTCACCGTGGGCCCGCCACTGCCGCCATGGTTGGCGGTGTGGCCCTTCGACTGCACCGTCATCCCGTTGAGCCCGCTCTCCGATGAACCGATGGCATCGACCACGATGATGTCGGGAAGAAGGTCGAGCATCTCGTCCTTGAGAGACGGCGAGAACACCACAGCGCTGGATGACAACACGAACAGCGACGACAAGTCCCAGCGATCGGGGTTGGCGGCCAGACATTCGGCCAGGGGACGGGCCATGGCATCGCCAGTGATGACCAAGGTGTTCACCGTTTCGTCCTCCACCAGTTGCCAAACTCCCCCTGGATCGAACCGGGGGATGAACGCCACCGTGGCCCCCTCGAACAGGAAACGCAGCGCCCCCCATTGGGCGGCGCCGTGCATGAGTGGCGGGATGTTCAGGCTGACCATCGGTGTCTCGGTGGCCAGCGCCTTCTCGGCCAACTGGTGGCCGTGGGTGACCCGCTCGTTCGTGTAGGCATCGACTCCGCCGCCGAGGGCATAGAAGACGTCCTCGTGGCGCCACACCACCCCCTTCGGCATACCGGTGGTACCGCCGGTGTAGAGCACGTAGAGGTCATCGCCCGAGCGGGCAAGTTGCGGTCGCTCTGACG
>JBDTBS010000199.1:0-4036 GCA_039924035.1 Aquihabitans sp.
GGGTGTGGCTCAGGTGGATGCGCGACCGGCGGTGGTCAGGCTTTGGCGGCCGGCTCGTAGCCAGCATCTTGGAGGCCTTGGAGCAAGGTGTTCCAGGCCAGGGTGGCGCACTTGATGCGCACCGGGAACTTCACCACGCCACGAAGGGCCTCTAGGTCACCGAGTTGCTCGAAGTCTTCGGCATCGTCGCGGACGGGCTCCCCGTCGGCATCCAACGTCGACTCGTGGACCGACATCATCGACTTGAAGGAGCGGGTGAGGGCCCGCACCTCTTCGACGGTCTTTCCCTTCGCCGCCCCTGACATCATCGATGCCGATGACTGGCTGATCGAACAGCCGGTGCCGGCAATGCGGAGATCTTCGACCACTCCCTGGTCGTCGATCTGGAGGTAGACGACGATCTCGTCGCCGCACAGCGGGTTGAAGCCCTCCGTGCGAACGGCCGGCGGCGTCTCCAGCTCGCCCCGGTTGCGGGGGTTGCGGTAGTGGTCGAGGATGATCTCACGATAGAGATCCTCGAGTCCTGACATCGGTGTCTCGCTTCGGTGTGGGTGGATTTCGTCGGTTCCGGTCTAGCGGACCGGTGGCGGATTGCGGCTGGAATGGTGAAACGGAAGGTGACCCGACGGGTGGGTCGAATGCTCAGTACGAGAAGAAGTCGGCTGCTTCCTGAAGGGCGTCGGCCAGAGAGTCGACGTCGTCGGTGTCGTTGTAGACGTAGAACGAAGCCCGAGCCGTGGCCCCCACCCCCAACTGCTGCATGAGCGGTTTGGCGCAGTGGTGGCCGGGACGGACGCACACCCCGTGTTGGTCGAGCACCTGCGAGAGGTCGTGGGGGTGTACCCCTTCGAGGGCCAGCGACAAGACCGCTCCCCGGGACTCAGCATCGGCTGGGCCATGGATGGTTAGCTTCTCGCCCAAGCGCTCGGCGAGTGTGCGCAGTGCGTAGTTGGTGATCTCCACCTCGTGCTGGCGCACCGCGTCCATGCCGAGGGCATCGAGGTAGTCGATGGCGGCATGTAGGCCGATGACCTCGGCTATCGGTGGGGTACCGGCCTCGAACTTGGCGGGAAGGTCGGCCGGGGTGAAGCCGTCGAGGGTGACGTTGAGGATCATGCCGCCCCCTCCGAGGAACGGGGGCATGGCTTCGAGCAGGGCCTCACGGCCCCACAGCACCCCAATGCCGGTTGGACCGAGCATCTTGTGACCCGAGAAGGCCGCGAAGTCGACGCCCAGATCGACCACGTTCGTGGCCAGGTGGGGTACGTACTGGCAGGCATCCAGCACCACTACCGCTCCGGCGGCATGGGCCTTGTCGGCAAGCTCGCGCACCGGTGTGAGGGTGCCGGTCACGTTGGACATGGCGGTGAGAGCGAAGAGCTTCACGCCCTCGAGGAGCGAGTCGATGTCGGTGAGGTCTAGGCGGGCATCCGCGGTGAGCGGAACCCAGCGGATCTCGAAGCCCTTCTCGGCCTGTAGCTGGAACCAAGGCACGATGTTGGCGTGGTGTTCGAGTTGGGTGATCAGCACCACGTCGCTGGGTCCGAGGTTGGCGGCGCCCCATGAGCGAGCCACCAGGTTCAGCGACTCGGTGGCATTCTTCGAGAACAGGATCTCGGTGGCCGGCTCGGGGGCCCCGATGAACTCGCCGATGCGCAGCCGGGCTGCTTCCATGGCATTGGTGGCCGCTTCAGCGATCTCGTAGACGCCACGATGCACGTTGGCGTTGATGGTCTCGTAGAAGGTGTCCATGGCCTCGATGACGGCCCGGGGCTTCTGCGAGGAGGCCGCCGAGTCGAGGTAGACGATGGGTTTCCCACCACGACCGGTGCGGCCGAGCAGCGGAAAGTCGGCCTTGACCTTGGCGGTATCGAAGGTGGAGATGCCGGTAGCGGTCACGATGCCGCCGGAACGAGCCGGTCTGTTCGTTGGATCGAGGGAGCTTCAGCCATGGGGCCAGTGTATTAGCACTATGGCCGTAGTGGTAATACCTCGATGTGGTTTTCGGCCACCCCCGAACTTTTCGCCATCCACGGGACCAGATCAGGTGCTGACGGTGTTGGATGGAAGGAGAGTCCCCACGATCCGTGCCCGGAGGTGCGTCCCATGTGGAACCGAACCAAGCCAACGATGCCCGATGTCGAGACCGCCCTACCCGGACGTGACGAGCCCGCCTTCGAGGTATCGGGCATCCATGCCGTCAACGGCAACCAGATGGTGCCGCCCTATCCGGAAGGCTCCGAGGTGGCTGTGTTCGCCCTCGGTTGCTTCTGGGGGGCCGAGCGCCTCTTCTGGTCGATCCCGGGGGTCCTGGCCACTGCAGTCGGCTACACGGGCGGGTTCACCCCCAACCCCACCTATGAGGAAGCCTGCACCGGTCTCACAGGGCACACCGAGGCCGTCTTGATCAACTTCGATCCCGCTCAGGTCTCCTACCGACGACTGCTGGAGGTCTTCTTCAGCGAGCACGACCCCACCCAGGTCAACCGGCAGGGCAACGACGTCGGTACCCAATACCGCTCGGGCATCTACTGGACCACCGACGAGCAGCGCCACGAGGCGAACGAGGCCGCAGAGACCTACAGCAAGGCCCTGGCCCATGCCGGGCTGGGCCCGGTGGCCACCGAACTGACCGATGCCGGCAACTTCTACTTCGCCGAGGAATACCACCAGCAGTACCTGCACAAGGTCCCCAACGGCTACTGCGGCATCCAAGGAACCGGAGTCACCTGTCAGCTCCCCGACGATGCGGTCGCCCAACCCGACCAGGTCGACCAGGTCGACTATTCCGACCTCGCCGACCGGGCCGAGCTGGCTCAGGAGAAGGAGCAGGCTGCCAACGCCGATGCGGCGACCAGCCGAATGGCTGCAGGCAAGTCCCCGTCCGACGACGGGCTCAAGCCGCTGGTCTCCACCGATGAGGAGTGGCGAGCCCAGCTCACCCCCGAGCAGTACAACGTGCTGCGCCAGGCCGGTACCGAACGTCCCTTCAGCGGGGCCTACAACGACACCGAGGAACCCGGGACCTACCGGTGCATGGGGTGCGGCAACGTGCTGTTCACAAGCGACACCAAGTTCGATGCCGGCTGTGGCTGGCCGAGCTTCACCGAGACCGTCTCACCCGAGGCCGTCTCGGTGATCGAGGACAACACCCTTGGCATGGTCCGTACCGAGGTTCGTTGTGCCCGCTGCGATTCGCACCTGGGCCACGTGTTCCCCGACGGCCCGCCCGACCGCGGCGGCCTGCGCTACTGCATGAACAGCGTCGCCCTAGACCTAGAACCCGAGCCCCAGCCCTAGCTCCCGAAAACAGCGAAATGGCGTAGATTTTGGTTGCCACGCAACCAAAATCTACGCCATTTCGTGGGTTTTGCGGCTTGAGTTGGGTCACCAGCCGCGGTCTATCCACTCCTGTAGGTGGGGTGACTCGGCTCCGATGGTGGTGGCCTCGCCGTGGCCGGGCAGGACCAGCGTGTCGGGGGCCAGAGGGCGAAACAGCCGTTCCTCTACCGCTCCGATGAGCGTGTCGAAGTCGCCGCCCTCGAAGGTGGCGTTGCCTACGCCGCCGGGGAAAAGGGTGTCGCCGCTGAAGAGCACGTCGGCATGGTCGAGGCGAAAGCACATGGAACCTGGGGTGTGACCCGGGGTGTGGAGCGTGTGTAGGCGGAGTCGACCGACCTCTATCACGGCATCGTCGTGGAGGATCTCGTCGTAGCTGGGGAGCATGTCGGCATCTTCAGCGGTCACGTGTACCGAGTAGCCGGCATCGCGCAGTTCGGGTACGGCCTGGATGTGGTCCCAGTGGCCGTGAGTCTCGAGCACCTCCCGCACCCCGAGGGCACGACACAGTTCGAGTAGCCGATCGTGTTCGTTGGCGGCATCGATGAGAACGGCCTCGCCGGTCTCGCGGCAGCGCAGCACGTAGACGTTGTTGGCAACGGGACCCACCACGACCTGGTGGATCTCCGCTCGGGCATCTGACCAACGCAGGGTGTCGAGGGATCCGGTATCCATGGCCCCCATTGTGCCGTGCTCT
>JBDTBS010000200.1:0-8075 GCA_039924035.1 Aquihabitans sp.
GCCGAGAACTGCACCGGTGACCCGGCCCGTCGTTCGGGCAACGAATACATCTTCCAGATGTTGGCCTCGCAGAACATCGAGGTCCTCAACAACATGAAGGTGAAGAAGATCATCACGCAGTGCCCGCACTGCTTCAACACCCTCATGAACGAGTACCCACAGCTTGGCGGCCACTACGAGGTGGTCCACCACAGCCAGTTCCTCGAATGGCTCGTCGACCAAGGTCGTCTCGACCTCTCCGACGCCCACCTCGATGAGCGGATCGTGTACCACGACTCGTGCTACCTCGGCCGTCACAACGACGTCTACATGTCGCCGCGCAACGTCATCGGCAGCATCAAGGGCATCGAAATCGTCGAAGCCAGCGCCAACGGCACCAACGGCATGTGCTGTGGCGCGGGTGGGGCCCGCATGTGGATGGAAGAGACCGTCGGTACCAAGATCAACGATGCCCGGTCCGAGCAACTGGTCGAGACCGGCGCCAGCCGCGTCGCCACCGCCTGCCCGTTCTGCTACATCATGATCGACGACGGGGTGAAGGGCATCGGCGAGGGCGACAACGTCCAGGTTGCCGACATCGCCATGCACATCCTCGAGGCCGTCGAAGCCGGCGATGCCGACCGTCTGGCCGGCACCCTCGCCACCACCGAAGACTGACCCACCGCCGGTCACCAGACCGCACAACATCAGTCGCAACCCCGCTCACAACCGCGGGCACAACCCATTTCACCCCGATGTGGAGCACTAGGCCGTTTGGCCTAGTCTGACCTTCTAGAAACCAGCAGAGGGGACACCGGAATGGGCGCAGCACAAGACGACCGATCGGTCGGGCCCATTGGCGGACAGGCTCTGCTGGAAGGCGTCATGATGCGCCGCGGCGGGTCTTGGGGGGCGGCGGTCCGCACCATGGACGGCACCATTGCCACCACCAGCCGGGCCCTTCCCGAGAACCTGGACCGCTGGCGAAAGTTCCCACTGGTCCGCGGCATCGTGGCCCTCGGCGAGACGGCCGTGCTCGGTACCCGGGCCACCCTGTGGGCAGCCCGAGAACGAGGCGACGAGCAGGGCGACGGCTACAGCCGAGGCGGACTGGCTCTCACCGTGATCATCGCCATGGTGGCTGTGTTCGGCGTGTTCGGATTGCTCCCCGCGGCCATCGTCAAGGCCGCCGGTGTTCACAACCCGCTGGCCTTCTCGCTCGTCGAGGGGCTCATCCGGTTGGTCATCCTGGTCGGCTACCTCGTTCTCCTCGGCCGCAACCGTCAGGTCAAGCGGGTCTTCGCCTACCACGGCGCCGAACACATGACCATCCACGCCTTCGAGCATCGCCGGCCGTTGGTGGCCGAGGAGATCCGCCACTTCGACCGCCGTCATCCCCGCTGTGGCACGGCCTTTCTTCTGGTGGTGGTGCTGGTCACGATGATCGCCCATGCCGTGGTGGGCAACCCGAGCTGGCCAATACTCGTGGCTTCCCGGGTGCTCGGTCTTCCCGTGGTGGCCGCCGCGGCCTACGAGATCATCAAGTTCGCCGGCCAGCACCAGGATCAGCTGATCGGTCGGATCTTGATGGCCCCTGGTTCCTGGTTGCAGTCGATCACCACCAACGAACCCGACGACGACATGATCGAAGTGGCTGTCGCTGCGCTCGAGGCCACCCTTGCCGCCGACCGTCTCGACCCCGGTGCCAGCATCGAAGGAGCCCCGGTCTCGTGACCGCCGGTCGCTTGCACGCGCTGCATCCTCGTGATGGGCAAGTCAGCGTCAGCGCACTCCGGTCCGTCGACGACACCAGCGAAGCAGACCGGATCGATCGACGGCGAGCGGTCCTGTACATGGCCGCGTTCACCGTGTTCGTGGAGATCCTCGGGCTGGCCAACCTGATCACGTCACCGAAGATCGGGGCCCTCCAGCTACCGATGTCGGTGATACCCGCCCTCGGTCTCGGTGTGGCCTGTGGCGATCGTCTGGCCGGACGGTCGAGCTCTTCACGTCGGGCGGTCCTCTATTGGGCGGTGGTGACCGTCACCCTGTCGGCCCTGGCCATCGAGTTCGTCCGGACCGAGCAGTTCGGTTTGTGGGTGAGCTTGGTCCTGGCCGCGTTCGGCGAAGAGATGGTCTACCGCCTGGCCATTCCAGCAGTCCTTGGCACCGCGTTTCGATGGACCGGCGTTCGACCAACCCAGGCTCGCATCGCCGGCTTCGTCATCGCCGGCATCTGGTTCGTGGCTCTCCCCGGCCACCGGGCGCAGATGACCGATCTCAGCATGGTTCTGCCGTTCATCGCCTTCGCCACCTTGTCGGCCGTGCTCGTCTACCGATCCGGGTCGATCCTGCCCATGGCCGCTGCTCATGCCATCAGCAACCTGATCACGGTTCTGGCATGGAGCGGCATGGCCACCAACAACGCCCGCAGCATGACGCTCGGCAGCATCCTGGTGCTGCTCGTGTTGGCCTACGGACGCCCTCGACGCCTCACCGTCACCGACCATGGGATCGTGGTCGATACCTACACCGGCCTCGCCGTCCAGGAGATGACCATCTCGGCCGACGACCGGACGAACGCCAGGCTGAGCGACGGCAGCACCGTCGAGGTCGAAGGACCTGTCGTCCGGTTCGAACGGTCCTGACGGCGTCGAAGCCAACGGCTTGAGCAGGCCATACCTTGCCGTCGGATTCCCGCGTCTGGCACCGCCAACTACCGTGCGGGCCGTGATCCTCTCCGACCGCAGCATCCGCGAATCCATAGCCTCAGGCCGCATCGAGATCGACCCCCTCGACGAATCGTGCATCCAGCCGTCGTCGGTCGACCTCACCGTCGACCGCTACTTCCGCGTCTTCCGCAACCACACCACGCCGATCATCGACGTGAAGGAGAACCTGGAAGACCTCACCGAGCTCATCGAGATCCCCGACGATCCCGACCAGGCGTTCATGCTTCACCCCGGCGAGTTCGTGTTGGGCTCCACTGCCGAGCGGATCCGTCTCGACACCGACCTGGTGGGTCGCCTGGAGGGCAAGTCCAGCCTCGGCCGCCTCGGGTTGCTGATCCACTCCACCGCCGGCTTCATCGATGCGGGCTGGAACGGCCACGTCACCCTCGAGCTGTCCAACATCGCCACCCTGCCCATCACGATCTACCCGGGCATGAAGATCGGTCAGATCAGCTTCCTGACCATGACCACCCACGCCGACGTCCCCTACGGCTCGGCCGCGGTGGGCTCCAAGTACCAGGGCCAGCGGGGACCCACCCCGTCGCGCTACTGGGAGAACTTCAAGCCCAGGTCCTAGACCCTTCCCTGCTCCACGGCTGGCAGCGGCCAGACCGGCCAACAGAGGGGTCCGACCTGGGGCATCGGGGGTCCGATATCGTCGCGTTTTCCGGACTCGACGTGGAAGGCCTCTCATGACGCAGCCAAAGGGCGCAACGCGTCGAAACCTTCTGATCATCGGTGCCAGCGTGGCCTTTCTGGCCTCAGCCTGTTCGACTTCGGGCAACGAGAAGGCCACTTCGACCACGACCGTGCCTGCCTCCACCAGTTCCACGGAAGCCGCCACCACCTCGACCGAGGCCCCCTCCACCACCGAGGCCGCTCCTGAGACCACGACGGCGCCGACCACCACCGAACCTGCGCCCGGCCCTACCTGGCCAGAGGACGTGGCGGTCGGCTTCGTACGGGCGGCCATCAACGGCGACGACCCCTCCTCATTCGTCAATGATCCTGCTGTGGCCGCGGCCGCAACCCTGGAATGGGCCGACGTGGCCGACGGTGACCGGAGTGGTTTCACCGTGGAGATCGATCCCGACTATGTGGACCCCATTTCCCAGGGCGGCGAGGGCGGGCAATGTCAGCTGATGGGCGACGTCTCGCTGCAGTGTGCTGTGCTCGTATCGTCACCGGCGACCGCCAACGGCGAGGGCAGCCCGACGCTCTATGCCATCTACGTGACCAACTTCGACCCTGCCAGCAGCCTGGACGACCCCAAATACGTCGACTACTTCGTGATCGACTTCGAGCCCATCGCCGGGTAGCTCGCTCGCCCCGGCAAGCACACGTTGGGCCTGGCAGCCCGACTACTCGACATCCGTCGACATTCGTGACGGGCGGGTGCGGCGTCGTACAGCCTCTTCGTCAGCACGGGCATCGCGGGCGTAGAGAGCCTGGTGCCGGAGGGGAGCAAGGAGACCAACAGCGCCGTCGACGATGGCGGGCTGGCGGCCCTTGCCGGCAACATCCAGATCGAGGGTGGCCAGGTCGACCCGCCGCTGGAACGGGGAGCTGTGCAGTCGACTGCTCTGAGTCTTGGCCACCGGGACCACGGCCAACTCCCGGAACAGCCCACCGCGACGGGTGTACACGAACGACGGGGTCGCGGCGTGGCCCAGGCCGCGGTAGGCGGACTCGGCCAGAGCTATGGCCGGGGCCAGCAACACCAGGGCGATCGCGCCCCACGCCGACCTCGTGACCAGAACCACCAAGGCAGCCAACGCCGCTGCGGGGACCACCCGACGCACCCAGGCCCGCCGCCGTGCGGCCGGGGGCGCGGCAATCAGGTCTGGCTGGGGGGCCGAGCCGGGCAGGATCTGGGCGAGGAGCTGATCGAGGGCAGCTGCGTCCACCAACGGGATCGTGAGGCGGCTCACGCTCCCATCGGCGTCGGACCCGCTGCCGGCGCTCTGCAGCTCCACGCTCGTGACCCCCAGCATGCGGCGCATCGGGTTGGTACGAACCCGGACCAACTGGATGCGCTGCAGCGAGAGAGTCGCTTCACGCTGGTCGAGAAGACCCCGCCGAAGGTGGAGGTCCGTCCCGCTACGAATCAGGGTGAAGTCGTGGTCGGTGAGAATCGAGGTCCCCGCAGCGATGGCCAAGATGACAGGGACGATCAACAACGCGATCGCCCCGATCACCAGGACCGAGGAGAATTGGTCACCGATCGTCTGGGTGGCGGACTGGGTGGTCTGGCCCGGTAGTTCGGTCAGCAAGCCGAACCCCGCCGCCAAGACGGGAAGCAGTGCGGCCAGCCGGGACCCGCTCATCCCCGCCACCACCAACTGGCGAGTGGTCAGCTGGGCCACAACCTCAGTTGGTTGGGTGACCGGGTCCGATGGCGCCGCTCCGGACATGCCGCCGGCGGCGCCCGAAGGACCGGTAGCCCCGGCCGCGTCAGCCGATCGACCGTTCGAGACGGCCGAAGTGGCGCCAGCCGCTTGGCGGAGCAGAGCCTGACGCAGCGCCATGGCATCGTCGTTGTCGATGGCTTCCAGCACTATCTCGGCGCCGCCGCTCCCTCCGGCGGTGTCGACCCGAACGATGGCCACGCCGAGCAGGCGGTGGCGGAGCTTGCGTTGGAGATCCACCTGCTGGATCCGGCGTAGCGGCACCTCGCGGTGCTTGCGGTTCACGATGCCGTGATCCATGACGAGCGATTCGGAGGTCACCTCATAGGTGAACTTCGACCAGGCCAGCACCTTGAGGCCGACGATCGCAGAGAGCGCCAGGACCACGATCGGTCCAGCGATCAGGGACCCACCGGTGCTGAAAGCGATGAAGACGATCGGAAAGAACCACTGGCGGGCCGACATGATGAGATCGAGCACGGGCGAGCTCGCATGGAGTCGACGAGGCCCGCCACTCACGATCGGCCGTGGCCCGATCGCCGCATCTTGGGTCGGCGGGGGCGGAGGGGGAGGCACCTGAGACGGCCGTTGCGAGGGTGCGTCTCCCGTCGGATCGAGGACATCGGGCCGGTGGGGACAGGGTCGCTGCGCTGGCGAGCTCGGAGGTGTGTCGTCCGGGGGCGAGAGGGCGGACGGTTCGAACGGCGGCTCAGACACCGTCGTCGGCCTCGGCCCGGTCAAGGACACGTCGCCGGATGGTCTCGGCCTGCTCCGGGTCGAGGCCGGGCAGTTGGGCATCGGTGGCCGGCGAGGCCGTGCTGATGGTGAGGCTGACGATCCCGAGTTGACGTTGGATCACGCCCCGGCGGATATCGACGTGCTGAACCCGAAAGTGCGGGATCGACGACTCCTGGCGCACCACCAGACCGTGCTGGATGTCCAGACCGTCGTCGGTCACCCGGTAGCGCCAGCGTGCGTAGGCCGCCGAGGGCACCAGAACCACCAAGACCATGGCAATGGTGGCGACGACCACCGGGACAGCAATGCGGGCCGCAACCGGTAGGTCCACGGCGGCGGCGCCGATGATCACGGCCAGCACGACGACGGACGCGGCCACCCCGGCCCATGCCCAGCGCCAGAGCAGCAGCACCTTCGGGCTCAGCGCTTCGAAGTCGCCGTTCGGTGAGGTGACGGGTGGGCCGGGAACGTGGCCCGCTGTTGGTCCTCCAGCCGTCGACGCTCCTGCATTCTGTCTGTCGGGAGCGCCGACGCTGGCAGTTGAATCAGGCGACGCGTCCATGGTGGAGCGACCTTACCCACCGTCCAACGGTGGGCCATGGCGGCGGTCGCCGGTCGCCGGTCGCCCTCCAGCGACGGCCGAGGCATTCGCATCGGCACGGGCAAGTTCGATTCTCAGGGCCGAGGTTGGTCCCCGCGGCTCAGGATCAGCCAGCGTCCTGGTCGGTGGTCACTGCACGCAGGCGACGTGGCTTCTTTTTCGAGCTCGCTGGCCCGCTGTCCCATTCGGTGAGGATGGTCTCGAGGAGCAGCTTGGCGACTCCCATCCCGCCCAGGTGGCTCTCGCCGGCCAGGGTGAACAACTGAGCATCGGGCAAGCGATCCACCATGTGGATGCCGTGACCGTACGGGATGATGTTGTCGGCGTCGCCGTGCCACCAGCGGACGGGGACCGAAACATCGGCGGCCTCGAAGCCCCAGTGGCGGCAGAACAGCAGCAGGTCGGCGAGGGGCGCCGAGAATTGCTTGCGACTTCCGTTCAGGATGTCGTCGAGGAACATGGCCTTGAACTCGGGTCGAGCGAGCAGGCGTCGATCACCGTCGGGGGCCAAACGCGCGTACAGGTCGAGGGCACGAGAGGCCAGAGGCTTCGACACCTTGATGGCACCGGCAAGGGTCATCCCAAGCGGTACCCGAACGCGAGACAACACGGGTTCGAGGTGCTTGCCGACGGAGACCAGGCCGCCGTCGATGGCATCGAGACCGGAGGTGGGGGCGACGCCACCCAGCACGGCAACCACCGGGATCCGGTCGGTCAGGTTTGCCCCTGCCGCCAAGGCGTAGGGACCTCCGCCCGACAATCCGATCACCGCAAACCGATCGAGACCGAGACGGTCGGCCACGATCTCGAGATCCTCGGTGAACGACGAGATGTTCTCGTAGAGGTGGGGTGACGACGAGCCGATCCCGGGCCGGTCGATCCCGATGATGCGCAACCCGTGCTCTTCGGCTTTGGCCCGGGCCTCGGCGGGAACCTGACGGCGCGCTCCAGGCGTGCCGTGGAGCCACACAATGGCCCGTCCGGCTGGGGGCCCAAACTCTGCGAAACCGAGGCGTCGACGATCGGGCAGACCGATCGTTCCCTCCACGCGTGGCCGCGGCACGTCTGTCATGGGGTGCAGCCTGCCACGCTCCCGTCGACCATGTCAGCCGGTCTGCACCAGTGGCACAGGATGGTACGGTGGCGGCTCCCGCGGGTGTAGTTCAATGGCAGAACATCAGCTTCCCAAGCTGAATACGGGGGTTCGATTCCCCTCACCCGCTCCAAGCACCAAGGCCCAGGTCAGCCCCGGTTTCCGGGCAGCCTGGGCCTTCGTCGTAAGTGCCCAAAAAAGGTCGGCGTGACCTTAGCGTGACCTTACGGATCCGCCAGGCGTGGTAGCGCGGTCACAGACGCCCGCCCACATGGGCGCCCGCTTCAGCTCTGGACACCTCCGCCCTTGACCGGCAAGGGGGCTCCGAGGCTTCAGAGGTGCGCTTTCAGCAAACGAATGACACTTGCTATCCACAGCCAGACCAGTCAAGGATCACAGGCGTGTAACTACTACTCTGTAAGTCGTTCGCTCAAGACGGGAATTGACGTGTCAAAGCAATCGAAGAATCGCGACCAAGAGGACGCCTCAGTCCAGTTCCCCATCGCCGAGATACCGTCTCGGCT
>JBDTBS010000201.1:0-12882 GCA_039924035.1 Aquihabitans sp.
TCGCAGTCGACGATGACCTGGCGTTCGCCGAGGGCCTTCATGTCGCACACCGAGCGCAACGAGCGGCCGATCAGCCGCTGGATCTCCTGGGTGCGGCCGGACTGCTTGCCTTTGGCTGCTTCCCGACCGATCCGCTCGGAGGAGGCGCCCGGAAGCATCGAGTACTCGGCGGTGACCCACCCCTCACCCTTGCCCTTCATCCAGCGGGGGACGTTCTCGTCGACCGATGCGGTGCACAGAACCCGGGTACCCCCGAAGCTGACCAGCACTGACCCGGCGGCCTGCACGGTGAAGTCCCGTTCGAAGGTGATGGGACGCAGTTCATCGGGTTGACGGCCGTCGGCTCGCATGTTTTTGGCTCCTGGAAGGCAGAGGGTGGGCCTCCATCGTCGCAGACGTCAACCCAAGACCACGCCTCCAACCAGCGCCGGCCCGGGCTGACCGCGCCTGGTCAGAAGTAGATGATGCCCTTGGCCCGAGCTTCGACCTTGTCGAGATCGTCGGTCCAGGCTCCGGTGCTGAGGTACTTCCAGCCACCGTCACACACGATCATGACCACTACGCCCTCGTCGATGGCCGCCGCGCACTTGGCCGCTCCCGCGGCGATGGCCCCCGACGACAGCCCGGCGAACACACCCACGTCGGTCAGACGGCGAGTCCACTCGATCGATTCACGGGGACGCACGATCATCTTGCGATCGAGCAGGTCGTAGCCCTTCCAGTCGATGAAGACCGGGGGAACGAAACCCTCGTCGAAGTTCTTCAGCCCGTCGACCATCTCGCCCACCGGCGGTTCGATGGCCCAGACCTGAACGTCGGACTTCTGTTCCTTCAGATAGGTACCGACGCCCATGAGGGTGCCAGCGGTACCCAACCCGGCCACGAAGTGGGTGATGTCGGGAACGTCGGCCAAGATCTCAGGGCCGGTGGTCTCGTAGTGGGCCCGGGGGTTGGCGTCGTTGCCGTACTGGAACGGGAAGTACCACTCGGGATGTTCCGCGGCCAGAGCCTTAGCCCGCACCATGGCCCCGTTGGATCCTTCGGAAGCCGGTGAAGGGATGATCTCGGTGCCCCACACCTCGAGGGCCTGGCGCCGTTCCACCGACACGTTCTCGGGCAACACGATCTTGAGCGTGTAGCCCCGCATCCGACAGATCATGGCCAGGGCGATGCCAGTGTTTCCCGACGACGACTCGATGACCGTGGCCCCCGGGTGGAGCAGTCCGTCACGTTCGGCGGTCTCGATCATGTACTTGGCAGCCCGATCCTTGACCGAACCGCCAGGGTTCTGGCCTTCGAGCTTGGCGTAGATGCGCACGGCTGGATTTGGGCTGAGTGAACTGATGTCCACGGTCGGCGTATCGCCGATCAGATCCATCACGTTCTTGTAGAGCGCCACTGCGAACTCCGGCGAAAGGTGACTGTTGCACTCGGGATTCTAAGTGGTCAGGCGGTAGATGCTCCCAGCCCGGTCAGGTTTCGACGATCTCGACTGGTGTTTCCACGATCGTGGCATCATCGAGAATCCACGAACGGAGCATGGGAACGGTGTCTCGCAACGACACGATCACGTAGTGCCATCCGTCGAGCAGAGGATTGTCGGCCTGGGCCACGTCGGTGGGCGACGGGTACGGGTCGGTGTGGGTGTGTGAGTGCATGACCCCGATGATGTCGAGGCCGAGCGGGCCGAGAGCCTTGTCGGCAGCCTGGAACCCGTCGACGCCGATCGAATAGGTCTTGGCCGACGCGTCGGCATTGCGGGTGGGTACGAACACCTCGACCACATCGCTCCCCCATCGGCCGCCGAGCAGACCACAGGCCTCGTTGGGCAGACCAGCGATGGCGTGGTCGATCATCTGCTGGTGGGCCGTCAGGGTGATGCGCAACACGTCGCCACCGTACCGCTGCTCGGGAACGGGTCTTACCTTTGATGGTCCCCTTCTGCCGGCCCGGGGCTGCTCGCGGGGCTGGCTCGGAATCGGGCGCACGGGCCATCGACGATGGATACGGTCAGCGCGATGTTCCCGGGAATCCATGCTGAGACCGCTCCTGATCGCCTGGCCGTCGTGATGACGAACAGTGGCGAGACGCTCACCTATGCCGAGTTGGACGAACGAGCCAACCGACTGGCCAACCTGTTCCGGTCGCTCGGTCTTGAACCTGGTGACCACGTGGCGCTGTGCGTCGAGAACCAGGCCCGGTTCTTCGAGGTGGCCTGGGGAGCCCACTACGCGGGGCTCGTCTACACCTTCACCTCCACCCGACTCACCGGCGAGGAATTGGCGTACATCGTCGACGACTGCGGGGCCCGGGTCTACATCGGCTCGGCCGTCACCCGGGAGCAGTCCGAAGCCATCATCGACGCCACCCCCAACGTGGAGGCACGGTTCCTCATCGGTGGCGCGGCCGAAGGCCACCAGTCCTACGAGGAAGCCGTGGCCGCCCAGTCGCCCGAGCCGTTGGAGGAGCGGATCGCCGGCATCGACATGCTCTACAGCTCCGGCACCACCGGCAAGCCGAAGGGGGTCGAGAGCAAGTTCACTCGGACGCCCCTGGAGACGGCCACTGGAGTCACCGGCTTGGCCACCATGCTGCTCGGCTACCGCGAGGAGATGCGCTACCTGTCACCGGCGCCGATGTACCACGCCGCACCCCTGCGCTTCTCGATGGGCGTGCACCAGGTGGGCGGGACCGTCTTCTTGATGGAGCGGTTCGCCCCGGAACCGGCACTGGCCGCCATTGAGCGAGAAGCGATCACCCACACCCAGATGGTTCCGACCATGTTCCTGCGGCTGCTCAAGCTGCCCGAAGACGTGAAGGCCCGCTACGACGTGTCGTCAGTCGAGATGATCGTCCACGCCGCCGCACCCTGTCCGGTCGAAGCGAAGCGGGCGATGATCGACTGGTTCGGGCCGATCATCCACGAGTACTACGCCGGGACCGAGGGCAACGGGTTCGTCTACTGCAACAGCGAGAGCTGGCTGACCCACCCGGGCACCGTCGGCCAGAGCCTCCTCGGACCTCTTCACATCTGCGACGACGACGGCGACGAGGTACCGGTGGGCCAGCCGGGAACCATCTGGTTCGAGTCGCCCACCCCCTTCGAGTACCACAACGACCCAGAGAAGACCGCAGCCTCCCGCCACCCCAAGGGATGGACCACGCTCGGCGACGTCGGCCGGCTCGATGAGGACGGCTTCTTGTACCTCACCGACCGGCAGGCCTACATGATCATCACCGGCGGTGTGAACGTGTATCCCCAGGAGACCGAGAACCTCCTGGCCATGCACCCCGCGGTAGCCGACGTGGCTGTGTTCGGGGTCCCCGACGACGACTTCGGTGAAGCGGTGAAGGCCGTGGTCGAACTGGCCGACGGCCTCCAAGGCAGCCCCGAACTGGCCGCCGAACTCACCGCCTACTGCCGTGAACACCTGGCCGACGTGAAGTGCCCCCGGAGCATCGACTTCCGCGGCGAACTACCCCGCCACCCCACCGGCAAGCTCTACAAGCGCTTACTCAAGGACGAATACTGGGCGGCCGCCGGCCGGGCCATCTGACCATCCTCTCCCCGAAACTGGCCAGCGGGCCACCAAAACCATCGAAATGGCGTAGATTTTGGTCGTGTGACGACCAAAATCTACGCCATTTCAGCTCATTCGGGGTGGCCGGGCTCGGTTCACATCGCACGGGTGCGGGCTCCGGTGACCAACCACCGGTCGCCTCGGAACCTGGCGGCGAGGACCAACACGCGGGTGGCCATCAGGACTCCGAAGGCTGCCCACAGCCAGCCGATACCCAATCCCAGCGGAAGGACCGGGGCCACCGCCACCGCGAACACCACGGCGGCACCGAGCATGGCCCAGGCCAGGAACCTTTGATCACCGGCGCCGATCAGGATCCCGTCCAGTGCGAACGCCAGTGCCCCCAAGGGTTGCAGTACCGCCACCCAGATGAGCAAGAACCCGATCAGGGCGATCACGTCGGGGTCCGAGGTGAACAACCGAGGCAGAACCGGGATCAGCACGACCACCAGCACGGCCGTCGCCACGCTGGCCAGCAGTCCCAGCTGAAGCAGACGCACACCGACGGTCCGAGCCCCCGCTCGGTCACCGGCACCAAGACGTAGTCCGATCATCGACTGGGCGGCGATGGCCAGCGCATCATGACCCATGGCCAAGAAGGCCCAGATCTCGAAGGCCACCTGGTGGGCGGCCAACTCGATCGGTCCGATCCGGCTGGCCACCACCGTGATCAACACCAACGACAGGCGCAGGGCAGATGTGCGCAGGGCCAGGTCGGCCCCGACCTTCACCAGGCGCCGTTGCTCCATCCACTGAGGCCGGAACCGAGCCCCCTGACTCCTGGCTCCCCGCAGCACCAACGTCACGTAGGCCACGGCCCCAAGGACCTGGGCGATCACCGTGGCCAGGGCCGAGGCCCCGATGCCGAAGCCCAGACCGGGGATGAGCAACAGATCGAGAGCCACGTTGAGCAGGGCCGTCGTCACCGCGATCACCATCGGGGCCCGGGTGTGTTGCAGCCCTCGCAAGTAGCCGGTGCCCGCGAACATGACCAACAGCGCGGGGAGGCCGATGGCACTGATCCGCAGGTAGGTGGCGGCATAGGGCAGGGACGGACCGTCGGCCCCGATGAGCTGCACCAACGGTTCGGTGGCTGCAACCATCGAGATGGCCAGCACCACCCCTACCACCAGGGCCAACCACAGCCCCTGCACGGCATCGTCGGCCGCCCCTCGCCGGTCGCCGGCCCCCAACAGCCGGGCCACTGATGCCGTGGTCCCGTAGGCCAAGAAGATGCAAAGCGACGAGACGGTCAGCAGGATCGTCGATGCCACCGCCAGGGCTCCGAGCTGATCGGTTCCGAGATGACCGACCACCGCGGTGTCCACCAGCAGATAGGTCGGCTCAGCCAGCAGCATCACCAGAGCCGGCAGAGCCAGCCGGGCGATCTCCCGGTCGAATGGACGAGGCATCCCGCCAGCATGGCCGGTAGCCTCAGAAGCTCCCATGACCACGAAGAAACATAAGCCCGTACCCGGTTCCACGGTGGTTGCCACCAACCGTCAAGCGCGTCGCGACTACGAGATCGTCGACACATGGGAATGCGGGATCATGTTGCAGGGCAGCGAGGTCAAGTCGCTGCGAGAGTCGAAGGTGACCCTCACCGATGCCTTCGCCCGCTTCACCGGCCGAGAGCTCTACCTGGTGGGCCTCCACATCAACTCCTACACGAACGCTTCGTTGCAGGGCGGTCACGAACTGGCCCGTACCCGCAAGTTGTTGGCCAACCGCCACGAGCTCGACCAGATGAAGATGCGCGTCGACCAGGAACACCTGTCGCTGATACCCATGTCGCTCTACTTCCTCAACGGCCGGGCCAAGGTGGAGTTGGGTCTCGGCCGAGGCCGAAAGCACTACGACAAGCGTCACCTGATCGCTCAGCGCGATGCAGACATGGAAGCTCGACGAGGCATGGCCCCCCGCCGCCGCTAGATTGGACCGGCGCCTCATCACCACGTGTTCCGTGAGGCGTTTCCTTGACAAGGGGCTGACCGGTTTCGACGTGGAGACTGGGAGCCGGACGTGCGACCCGAGTTTCTCAGACTCGTTAAACGGGGAACCAAAAGAAGCGCCGATGGCGACTTCGCTCTCGCTGCCTGATCATCTGATCTAGCAAAGAGAGACATCGTGACCAGCAATGGCGCACGGGGCCTGACCACTACAGCCCGGCAACAGAAGTAGAGGTTGACGGCGAGAAAGACCGCTGACGGTGGGAAAGACCACTGACCTCTCGGAAAGACGAGACGGAGGGCGCAAGCCCACTTGACCCGGCAGGGAGCCAGCCGTACGGCTCATCTCGGGAATGGTCGTAGCGCGGTCGTCAACCGCTTCGCGGACGGGAGTTCGATTCTCCCCAGCTCCACCAACCAATACAGATCGAGGTCCGCCACCGTGCGGGCCTCGAGTCGTTTCCCGAAAGACCAGATCTCAGCGCGCTCAGCACCAGCCAACCCTCACCATTCGCCCGGTACAGTCACTCGGTGCACGGGTACCAGGAGTCACATCGCCGATGGTGGGCGTTGAGCGTGCTCACCCTCCCCGTTCTGATCATCTCGATGGATGCCACCATCCTCGGCTTCGCCGTTCCAAAGCTGAGCGAGACCCTGGAGCCGTCGAGTTCACAGCTCTTGTGGATCATCGACATCTATTCGTTCGTGCTGGCCGGACTCCTGATCACCATGGGAGCGCTCGGCGACCGGGTCGGCCGTCGCAAGCTGCTCATGTTCGGCGCTGCGGGCTTCAGCGTCGCCTCAGTTCTGGCCGCTTTCTCGACGACCCCGGAGATGCTGATCGCCTCCAGGGCAATGCTCGGCATCGCCGGGGCCACCCTGATGCCGTCGACGCTCTCCCTCATTCGCAACGTGTTCACCGACGAGCGCGAGCGCCAGACCGCCATCGCCCTGTGGGCGGCCTCGTTCGCCCTCGGTTCGGCCCTCGGGCCCATCGTCGGGGGCTTCCTGCTCGAGCACTACTGGTGGGGCTCGGTCTTCCTCGTTGGCGTGCCGACAACAGGCCTCCTCCTGATCGTGGCGCCGCGGCTCGTCCCCGAATCCCGCGACCCGAAGCCGGGGCCCTTCGACGCAACCAGTGCGGCCCTGTCACTGATCACGATGCTGCCCGTCGTGTATGCGATCAAGATGTTCGCCGAGCACGGGATGTCTCCCACCGTCGTGGTCACGGCAATCGTCGGTGTCACCGCCGGCACCGCCTTCGTGCGACGTCAACGGCGCCTATCCGACCCGATGATCGACGTGACGCTCTTTACCGTGCCGCGGTTCAGGATGGCGGTGAGTGGCAACCTCATCGCTGCGTTCGGGTTCGCGGGCTCGCTGTACTTCGTCACCCAGTACCTCCAGCTCGTGGTTGGCATGTCGCCCATGCGCGCTGGTCTGCAGCTCCTTCCGGCCGCGGGAGCTTCGATCGTCTTCACGCTCCTCGCCCCCGTCGTCGCTCGCCGGCTGGGCCCCTTTGCCGTGATCGCCATCGGACTCTCCCTCGGGGGCATCGGCTTCGCGATGCTCACCCAGGTCACCGCGAGCGGGTCCGTGGCCCTGACCACGGCGGCCGTCATCATTCTCAACGCCGGACTCGGCGCGTCCATGACGGTCGCCATCGATGGCATCCTCGCCGTGATCCCACCTGAACGAGCCGGGGCCGGGGCCTCCGTCTCCGAGACTGCCATCGAGCTAGGGGTCGCTCTCGGCACCGCCGTGCTCGGCAGCATCGCCGCCAATGTGTACCGCCGCGAGCTCGACGGCCTCAAGGGCGTCCCCGCCGAATCGGTCAAGGCATCACACGACACTCTGGGAGCAGCGATCGGCGCCGCCGATCGACTCGGTGGAGACCTCGGCAACGTCTTGCGCAACGCAGCAGACGCCGCATTCGTCGACGGCTTCCACACCGCTGCGCTAACAGCGACCATCGCCATGTTCGCGGTGGCCTCCTGGGCGCTGCGCACGAGGCTCGTGTCCCCCGTGCAGTCCTAAACGCAAACCGAAACAAGCACGGGCATGTAGAAGCAAGACCGGTCAGCTGACCAGCAAATGCCCACGGGGTCAGATCCAGCAGGAAAGTGCGTCACCCAGCGGCGCGTGGCCCAATAGCGTGCAGCTGTGGACTTCACCATCGAGTCGATCCGTTCCGGCGACGAGGCACAACGTCACGACCTACGCCGACAGGCCTTCGGCCCCACCGATCAGTTCGATCCAGACCTGTCCGTGCCTTCCGCTGAACGCACTGTGGCTGCCTACGTCGGCGACGTACTGATGGGCACTGTCGTAACCCTCGATTTCACGATGACGTGGGGCGGTTCCCCGGTACCGGGCGGAGGTCTGTCCAGCGTGGTGGTGAGACCCGAATTGCGGGGCCGTGGTACCGCTCGAGCATTGCTGCGGGAATCCTTCGACCGCATGCGGACGCGCGGTGAGGTGGTGGCCACGCTGTTCCCCACCACGGCAACGCTCTACCGCAGCGTCGGGTTCGAGGTCTGTGGGTCGCACGAGTGGCGCCGGATTCCGCTTGGGGTGGTCCCAACCGGACCGGCCGACGCGCTCCAGTGGCGGCGCGTCGACTTCGACGACCCCGGCCTGCGGGCCATGTCCGACCGAATGGCCACCCGAATCGACGGCTGGGCGGTGACCGACGACCAATGGTGGGCCCGGGTTCAACGCTCGATGGCCATGGAGACCTCGAAGAATCGCTTCGCCTACCTCGGAGCCCGCGATGGGATCGATGCCGCCGCGCTCATCTACCGCTACGAGCCATCAACAGATCACCTCTACGAGCTGGCTACCGATCTGGTGGCCGGCGTCGACGAGGCTGCCGTGGCCGGGGCGCTCGGGTTCCTGGCCACCAACGGCACTACGGCTAGCGAGGTCGAGACCACCCTGCCTGCCAGCCTCCTGGCCCGTCACGTGCCCTCGATGCAGCGGGCCAAGGTCACCAACGACTGGCCGTGGATGCTGCGCCTCGTCGACGTCGCCGGGGCCATCGCGACCCGGGGGTGGCCGTCGACGGTGACCGGCCGGGTGGAACTCGACATCGTCGACGAAACGATCCCCGCCAACGCCGGCCCTCATGTGTTCGAGATCGCTGACGGGGCCGCATCGTTGGAGAGAGGTGGATCCGGGGCGGCAACGGTGACGGTGAACGACCTGGCGGTCATCTATGCCGGTGGCGACGTGCGGGGCCTGGCCGAGGCCAACCATCTGGTTGGAGCGACGAGGACCGATATCGACCTTCTAGCGACGGCGTTCGTCTCCCACCCATCGATGTCGTTCTTCTTCTGACGGCGCCGACCGACGGTCACGTGAGTTCACTCACCTGACGCCGCTCGTCCGGCGTCAGCAGCCTGGCCACCGCTCGAGCGTTGGCCCGGACCTGCTCGGGCTTGGTGGCCCCGGCGATCACCGAGACAACCGATTCATGGCTGGCCAACCATTGGAACGCGAGCTCCAGCAGGGTCCGGTCGTGGTCCGAGGCCCAAGCGGTGAGCGCGTCGATCCGATCGAAGTTCGCTTCGGTTATCACTGAGCCGAAGTACTGACCCATGACATCCAGGCGACTGCCCTCCTGGATGTCGCCTCGTTGGTGCTTGCCGGTGAGCAGACCGGCGGCCAGTGGGAAGTACGGCAGCACACCGAGACGGTTCCGTTCGGCAGCAGGGATCACATCGGCTTCGACCTCACGTTCGAGCAGGTTCCAGTGAACCTGCGAGGAGACGAACCGGACCGGCCGGTCCTTCGCCGCAGCCTCCGCTTCATCGTGCTGGGCCGCGCTGAAGTTCGAGTGGCCGATGGCCCGGACCTTCCCCTCGCTCACCAGATCGGCAAGCGTGGCCAGCACGTCGTCGATCGGCGTGTCATCGGGAAAGTGCTGCTGGTAGAGGTCGATGTGGTCGGTGCCCAACCGGGCCAAGCTGGCCTCGCAGTCAGCACGGATCCGGGTGGGTGTACAGGAGCCGTCGCCTCGGGATTGAGGGAACTTGGTGGCGATCACCACCTCGTCGCGGCGAGTGCCGACAGCGGCCCCGAGGAACCTCTCGCTCGTACCGTCCCCATAAGAGGACGCAGTGTCGAAGAAGTTCACACCGGCTTCGATGGCGGCATCGACGACTTCTTTCGTCGATGTCTCGTCGATCAACATGCCGAAGTTGTTGCAGCCGAGGCCGACGACGCTGGCCGTCAGGTCGGAACCGGGGAACGAACGGGTTTCCATGATCGGGGTCCTTCTTCTCGATGAGATCGTGGTCTCCATCCTTGCTAGGCGAGACCAAGCCCAACTGCCACCCGGCCCCACGATTGGGAAAGGTTGCAAGGATCGGGGGACGGAGCCGCCATCGACCGGTTCCCCGAAAGGACCCCCTGTTCGATCCCGCACACTTCCGACTCGACGACCACGTCGCGCTGGTGACCGGTGCCGGTGGAGGTGGCCCGCAGCCCTTCGACTCACCGTGTCCGGCGGCGGTCACCAGGACTCGACTGAACGATGCCGTGGCTGCGCCGCGCATCTCTGCTGGCTAGGCGACAGGACCGTTCGGGTCGGGCTCGACCGTGGGGTCGGGGTCCGGTCCACCCCGATTCTCCTTGCGATGCTTGCGGGACGCGTCCCTGGTCATGTCGCTGTCGATCACCTCGTGGCGATTGAAGTAGGTCGTACCAACAGCCTGGATCACCGCCGCGGCCGGGAGCGCGAGCAGACCCCCGACCCCGCCAAACAGCGACGCGCCAACCAGAACCGTGCCGAAGGCCACCGCCGGATGTAGGTCCATCGTCTTGGCAGTGATCTTGGGGGCGAACACGTAGTTCTCGACCTGCTGGTACAGGATCATGAAGATCAGGACGATCAGTGCATCGGTGGGGTCGTCGAGCAGAGCGATCAGCACCGGCAGAGCCCCGGCCAGGTAGGTACCGATGGTGGGGATGAACTGGCTGACCAGGCCGGTCCAGATACCAAGGGCAAAGGCATATTCGATCCCCATCACCTGGAGCACGATGGTGGTCGCCACCGTCGACAGCAGGGCCAACAGCCCGCGCGAATAGATGTACCCGCCGGTTTTCTCGATGGCGATCTCCCACCCGGCGAGTACTGCTTCCTGCCGATCACGCGAAAGGAAGGACAGCACCGTCCGCCGGAATCGGGGACCGTCGGCAACCATGTAAAAGGTGAACAAGGCAATGGTGAACAGGGTGAAGATCACCCCCACCGCCGAGATGCCGAGCACCAGGGCGTTCTCCGCCAAGCGGGTGGCGATGCCCTGCAGGTCCTGCTCCTCGAACGAATCGACAAGGGCGCCGAAGTCGACCTCGGCATCGAAGCGGTCGTTGATCTGCGTCTCGATGCGCTCGATCCGGGCCGGGAAATCGTTCGCGAACTCCGATACCTGAGTGAACAGCGCGCTGCCCAGCACCACGAGGAACGCCACGGTCGACAAGAGCCCACCGAGCATGACCATGCCCGTGGCCAGACCCCGTCGGAGGCCGTGATGGGTCAGCCAGTTGACCGCCGGTTCCAGTGCAAAGGACAAGAACAACGAAGAGACCAGGATCAGCAGGAACGACTGGAGTTCGACGATGAGCCAGCGCAGGGTGAACAACCCAGCCACACCGGCCATGAACAAGGAGATGGCCCTTGGTAGCCACGACGGCATGGCATCGCTCTGAGAAGCCTTCGCAACAGGAAGGATCACTGCCCCGGGATTACCGCTGGGCACATCGGGTGGGTCAGCGACGGGGTCGTCCACACTGAGACCCTGCCACGCCGTAGCGCGCCGACGGTGGACCGTCGGCTCTGGCTTCAGTCCTCGTTGAGGCTGAGCGGATTGAGGCGTTGGTCCTTCATCGGGTCGGCGAACCCTTCAGGTATCGGCAACTCCATGCGAGTCCGGAAGCGGTTGAGGTCGATGACCTCGCTGCGCTGGTTCTTGACCATGGCCTGGGCCAGGTTACGCACGGCCTCGTCGGAGCCGTGACGGGCCTCGTAGTCGGCCATGTGTAGCCCACCCAGGTGGTGTTCGGTCATGAGAGCGATCCACAGGGCCTCGGCCTCGTCGCCCTCGGCGGCCACCAGTTCGTCCATCTGCTCCTCTGTGGCCATGCCCGCCATCTCGTCACGAGGAACTTCGGGACCCATCCAGCCCATGGCCGTACCCGCTTCGGGATCATCCGAATAGGGGTCCACCGGGTGCCCGAAGCGGGCCATGATCGCGTTCATGAGACCCTGCTCGAAGCGCTGATCGCTCAGGATCTCCTCGGCGAACCCGTTCAAGTTCCGGTCGATACCGTCCTTGTAGAGCAAGGCCTTCGACATCGCGATGGCCTGGGTGTGGTGATAGTCCATGTCCTGCATGAAGCCGATGTCGGTGGCGCTCAGCGGGTCGTCGTCGCGTGACGCAATGGTCCACCCAATGGCCCCGCCGAGAAGAGCAAAGGCCAATCCCAAAGCCAAGGCTCGCAACCACGTCACCGGGCCCATGGCCGTGGAGAGCCGGCCGCCTTGCCCTGGTGTCGGCTCGTCTTCAACCTGTTGGTGCTGGGGTATCGGGGTCTCGGTGGTCACGGGTCCTCCTGGACGACGCCACCATCATGGCGCCCCACCATGTTCGCTCCCCCACCAGGCCATTCAACAGGGCCAAAGGACCCGCGTCGGCCGAGACCGAAAGTAGAGGGCTACCGTCAGATGAGACCACCCATCCGAGGAGCGCCCATGCCACAACTGGTGAAGGCTGTAGTTGCCCGATCGAAAGGGGCACCGGTCACCGTGGAGACCATCGTGGTGCCCGACCCAGGCCCCGGCGAGGTCCTGGTGGCTGTGCAGGCCTGCGGGGTCTGCCACACCGACCTGCACTACCGAGAGGGCGGCATCAACGACGACTACCCGTTCCTGCTCGGCCATGAAGCAGCGGGGATCATTGAATCGGTCGGCCCCGACGTCACCGATCTGGTCCCCGGCGACTTCGTCATCCTGAACTGGCGGGCGGTTTGTGGCGAATGCCGGGCCTGTCGACGAGGTAGGCCTCAGTACTGCTTCAACACCCACAACGCCACCCAGAAGATGACCATCGACGGCGTGGAGCTCTCCCCAGCGCTGGGCATCGGAGCCTTCGCCGAGAAGACCCTGGTGGCCGCGGGCCAGGCCACCAAGGTCGATCCGCGGGCCAAACCGGAGACGGCCGGTCTGCTCGGTTGCGGGGTGATGGCCGGAATCGGCTCCGCCCTCTACACCGGTGAGGTGGGCCGGGGCGACAGCGTGGCCGTATTCGGCTGCGGTGGGGTCGGCGACGCGGCCATCATGGGCGCCCGCC
>JBDTBS010000202.1:0-4078 GCA_039924035.1 Aquihabitans sp.
CCGACCACGTTGAGGGGACCGTTGTGGGCCGTGGCCAGGGCTCCGACCACGGCGGCGGCAGCATCCTCCTGGTGGGTCAGGCAGAACGGCAGTTCGGCCAACGGCGACACCGCCACCACCGGTAGACGCAGGTAGCGGCCTAGGGGGCTGGGCACGCTCGGACCGACGATCGGAGCGAAGCGCAAGACGGTCACCGGTACCCCGGCCACCTCGCCGGCTTCCCAAGCCATCTGCTCGACGTGGGCCAACGAGTGCCCGAAGTTGTTGGTGGGATCCACCGGGGCCCGCTCGTCGGGCCGTGACGGCCCGCTGCGTCGTCGCCCGTAGACCTCGATGCCGGACCGGACCACGATGTGACGCAACGACGGGCACGATGCCGCCGCCCCGAGGGTGGACACGGCCGAGGCCCGGGTGGCCCGGTGGGCCGAGGTCTCGCCCAGTCGAGCGTGAGGCTCGTAGATGCCGAGGTGGAGGATGACCTCGGGGTCGAACTCCCGCACGATCTCACTGGTCCGGCGCCGGTCGACAGGGTCGACCCGACGGAACCGGGCCCGGGTGATGCGACGACGAGGTGGATAGCCGTCGATGCCCACGATCTCGTCGACGGTCTCGTCGGCTTCGAGCAGGTTGGTCACGCGTGTACCGAGCTCACCGCCCGCTCCCGTGATCAAGACTCGCATCTAACGTTCCCCCCAGAAACTCATTCGACAGCCGACCCGTCCAGCGGGACCGGTTCCCCACCGGACCCACCGTCGGTCTCCACTCCGGCTTCCACCTCGGAAGCACCTCGCTCCTGCTCGGGCCGCAGCGACGGGAAGAGCACCACGTCCCGGATGGTTCCGACATCGGCCAGCAGCATCACCAGGCGGTCGATGCCGATGCCGAGGCCACCGGTGGCGGGCAGCCCGTAGTCGAGGGCCCGCAGGTAGTCCTCGTCGACCGACATGGCTTCGTCGTCGCCGGCTTCGCCCTGGCGAACCTGGTCTTCGAACCGTTCCCGTTGGACGACAGGGTCGACGAGTTCGCTGAACGCGTTGCACAGCTCTCGGCCGGCCACGATCGCTTCGAACCGTTCGGTCAGGCCCGGCAGGTCACGGTGGGCGCGAGCCAACGGCGACACCTCGGCGGGATACTCGGTGGCGAACACCGGGTTCCACTGAGCGTGTTCGGCCGTCTTCTCGTAGAGCTCCAAGATGAGCTTGCCGGGACCGTAGTGATCGTGCCAAGGCACCTCGTGGGTGTCACAAAGGTCACGCAGCTCGTCGAGCGGGGTGTCGAGGTCGACGGTGATGCCGATCTGCTCGTGGATCAGCTCGGTGAGGGTGGCCCGCCGCCACGGCACCGACAGGTCGAGCTCGCGGCCCTGGTAGGTGACGGTGGTGCTCCCGCACAGCTCGGTGGCCAGGTGGGCCACCAGCTCCTCGGTGAGCGACATGATGTCGTTCCAGTCGGCATAGGCCTGGTAAAGCTCGAGCATGGTGAACTCGGGGTTGTGCCTGGGTGACAGGCCTTCGTTGCGGAACACCCGACCGATCTCGAAGACCCGCTCGAAGCCGCCAACCACCAGGCGCTTGAGATAGAGCTCGGGAGCGATGCGCAGGTAGAGCTCGGTGTCGAGGGCATTGTGGTGGGTGACGAAGGGACGGGCCAGCGCCCCGCCGGGGACCGGGTGGAATATGGGGGTCTCCACCTCCATGAAGCCGCGGTCCTCCAGCCAACGTCGGGTGAGCGACACCAACCGGCTGCGCATCTGGAAGGTGCGGCGGGCCTCGTCGGTGACCCACAGGTCGACGTAGCGCTGCCGATATCGGGTGTCGGCATCGGAGAGCCCATGCCACTTGTCGGGGAACGGCCGCCGAGTCTCGGCCAGCACCGTCCACTCGAGGACCTTGACCGACAGTTCGCCCTTGCGGGTGGTCATGACCTCACCGCGAACGCCGATCCAGTCACCCAGCGAGAGCTTGCCGAAGGCCTCGAAGTCGGGGGTGGCATCGGCGGGGGCGAACAGTTGGATGCGGCCGGTGGAATCGGCCAGTTGACCGAACACGAGCTTGCCCTGGCCCCGGCGTAGCATCAGCCGTCCGGCCACCGTGACCTGGTCACCAGTCTCGATGCCGGCCTCGAGGTGGCCGTAGGTCGACGCGAGCCCCGCCGCGGTGGCATCGGGGTCGTATCGGTAGGGCACATCGGCGTGGTCGGTCAACTGTCGCTCCAGGTCGGGCCCGATATGGGCTCGGAACCCACCAAGCCTGCCCTCTCCCGCTCGCCCGCGGCGAAATGGGTTGAGCGCGCCTTTGTTCCGTCGTGGGTCGGGGCCGGTCAAGCGTTGCGAGCGAACACCAGCCGGAGGCCATGGAGCGTCAGCCATGGTTCCACCCGTTGGATGGAGGAGGTGTACGGCGCTATCAGTTCGGCGTGGCCCCCGGTGGCCACCACGTTGGCCTCGCCCAGTTCGTCGATGAGCCGGCGACAGATCCCGTCGACCTGTCCGGCGAAGCCATAGACGGCACCGGCCTGGATCGATTCGACGGTGGTGCGTCCGATGACGACGCGTGGCTCCACCAACTCCACCCGTCGCAGGGCCGCGGTCCGGGTGTAGAGGGCATCGAGGCTGATCTCCACGCCCGGAGCGATGACGCCGCCGAGGTACTCGCCCCTGGCCGATAGCGCGTCGTAGGTGGTGGCCGTGCCGAAGTCGATGACGATGGTGGGCCCTGTGAAGAGGTCTAGAGCGGCTACAGCATTGGCGATGCGGTCGGCGCCCACCTCTCGGGGGTTCTCGGTGAGGATCGGCATACCGGTGCGGACACCGGGTTCGATGACCACGGGGCGGAAGCCGAAGTACTTCACGGTCATCTCTCGGAACGCGGCCGTGCTGCGGGGTACGACCGAAGCAATGGCGATGCCATCGATGTCGTCGTCGAAGGAGAACCCGTGGAATCCGAGGAACTCCTGCACGGTGAGCGCATGCTCGTCGGAGGTGCGGTCGGCGGCGGTGGAGATGCGCCAGTGGTCTACGAGCCCAGCCTCCACCCGGTTGCGGACGTCATAGCGGCGGCCGTCGGGTTCCAGGTCGTCGGTCTCACTGGCGAACAACCCGATGGTGGTCTGGGTGTTGCCGATGTCGATGGCCAGCAACATGGTCAGCAGTCGGTGGGGGGTTGGTGGACGTCGATGTCGAGGCCGATGTCGAGCACGATCACCGAGTTGGTGAGCGAGCCGCTGGACACGACGTCGGCCCCGGTCTCTGCGTAGTCACCGACGGTGTCGAGGGTGATGCCGCCGGAGACCTCGAGGAGCGCCCTTCGGGTACCGACCGTGCTGGCGTGCTCGTCGGCCACGGCCACGCACTCGCGGATCTGGTCGGGCGACATGTTGTCGAGCAAGAGCGCATCGGCACCGGCGGCCAGGGCCTGACGCACTTGGTCGAGGCGATCGCACTCCACGTGGACGGTGCGGCCAGGCCACAGGTCGTTGGCCCGGCGGACGGCCTCGACGATGCCGAGGACGGTGAGGTGGTTGTCCTTGAACATCACCCAGTCGCTCAGGTTGCCGCGGTGGTTGCGGGCCCCACCGGCTCGGACAGCAGCCTTCTGCAGCGAGCGCAGCCCGGGGATCGTCTTGCGGGTGTCCCACACCCGCAGCGGTGCGGCGGCATCGACGAAGGCCCGGGTGCGGGTGGCGATGCCGCTGAGGTGACCGAGGAAGTTGAGGGCGGTCCGTTCGCCGGTGAGAACCGCGGCCAGCGGACCCGACACGGTGGCCAACTGGCCCCCGGCGGCGACGGCTTCGCCTTCGGCGACCGTCCACCGCACCTCGATCGACGGATCGATCTGGAGGAACGTTTCATCGACGCAGGCCTGACCGGCCACCACACCGGCCTCGCGGGCCACGAAGCGGGCCTCGGCCCGAGCCTCGGGAGGCAGCAGCGCGGCGCTGAGATCGCCCAGCGGGGTGAGGTCTTCGGCCAACGCCGAAGCCACGAGGGCTCGCACCACACCGGCCGGGGGGTCGAGGTAGGCCACGTCAGTTGAGCCCGCGGGCATCCTGCTTGAGGGCGACGTCGACGCTGACCGCG
>JBDTBS010000203.1:0-10662 GCA_039924035.1 Aquihabitans sp.
CGGAAGACGGGCTTCAGCTTGGCCAGGCCCTCAGCGGTGGTGCCGGCCCGGATGCCGTCGTCCTGGGTCACGATGACCTCGTTGCCCTCGTCGTCCTTCGTGGTGACGGGGGTGATCTCGTTCTCCCAGAAGCCGTTCTCCAGCGAGGCCGTGGCCCGCTGTTGCGACAGGGCGGCGTACTCGTCCTGCTCTTCACGGGACACGTTCTCGTACTGGGCGACGTTCTCGGCGGTCTGGCCCATCGAGATGTAGACGTCGGGCAGGCTGCCTTCGATCGGGGTCCAGGTGGGGGCGCCACCGTTGGTGCGCTCGGCGGTGCGGGCCTCGGCGGCGGCATAGAGCGGGTTGTGGGGGCCGCTGTCGGCCATGCCACTCAGGAACCGAGACACGGTCTCGACACCGGCGGCGATGAAGATGTCGCCCTCGCCCGACTTGATGGCGTGGTGGGCCATGCGGATCGACATGAGCGACGACGAGCAGTAGCGGTTGATCGTCACACCAGGAACGGTGGGCATTCCGGCCTGGATGGCCACGATGCGGGCCAAGTTGTAGCCGGACTCACCAGCGGGCTGGCCACAGCCGAGGAGGAGGTCTTCCACCAGGTTGCGGTCGAGCTCGGGGATCTTGTTGAGCGCGGTGTCGACGATGAACGCCGTGAGATCGTCGGGACGCTCGTTCTTGAGCGAACCCTTCATGGCCCGACCAATCGGTGTGCGGGCGACGGAAACGATGACGGCTTCAGGCATGGAAAGCTCCTTGGGATACCCCTGGCGGAAAGGAATGTTCTAGCAACGTACCGGCAGAGGTCCGAATTCGGCTCAGCTGCGGCGCCCGGGAAAGGCCAGTGATCTGATCACGGCAAGGACGAGCCCCACCCCGGTGAGCGTGACCGCGGCGGCTCCGAACCACCCGCCGTACCCACCCGCGAACCAGGCGATCGAAGCCGCCACCCACGCCACCACAGCCAACGCTGCCGTGATCCGTTCCATGAGCACCAGGTCGGGGTTGGTCTGCAGCGGATGGATCGGGCCTTCGGTGGAACGAAGGTTTCGCTCCAACCACCGCACAGGAGAAGCCACGGCCAGGATCACCACGGGAGCCCACGCCATCACGGTGATGGCCACGATGCGCCGGGCACTTTCGGCGCCGTCGACGGCGACGGTTGCCTCGGCAGCGATGAACACCGCTAGAGCGGTGGTGAGAAGCGCCAGCAAGGCCTTGACGTAGCGCAGGACGATGACCTGGATGGCTCGGATGTGACGCACGAGCTTGTGCTCGGTGCGGACCACATCGTCGAGCAGCGATACCGGAGCGGCATCGGTGATGCGGAACAGCAGGTCGGCCCGCTGACGGTCGTCGGGTTCCGGCCCGTCGGTGAGTTGCTGTCGCCGGAGCTGACCGTCGAGGTGGCGGCGGGCCGACCGGCCGCTGGGCAGCATCTGAGCCAGCAGCTCAGGGTTCGCGTGGCGGTCGGCCAACTGGCGGGCCACCTGGTCGCTGATCTCATCGGGATGGACCCGCAGACCGTTGAGGGTGAAGCGGGGGGCGAACATCCCGGCCCGGTCACCGGCCGAGTGGAAGTAGAAGCGGGTGAGTTCGGCGAAGACGATGGCCAGGGCGATCACCGGTACCGAGCAGCACAGCACGAAGGCCACCGCCAACAGCACACCGTCCGCCGCGGCCGGCCCATCCACCAGGGTCCGCAGCACTGCGGCCACGCCATCGCGGGCGAACGCCGGCCACAGCACCATCAACCCGGCTCCCGACAACAGCGCGGTGGCCACCCGGTGGAGGGTGGAGAGACGGACCTCACTGCGCTGCAGGAAGGCTCGCAACACTGCCCGGTCGCCATCGGTCATCATCGGTTCTTCGTCGTTCACTGCAGCCACTCCAGCCAGCGGACATGGGGATGTTGATCAGCCAGGCGGACGGAGGTCCGGTGCCCGCTGCACCAGTCATAGCGACACAACGCTGTCGGACCAGGATCGAACTTTCCATCGGGACGGGGTGGCGGGTCGAGACCAGGAACCTCGGACGGTTGTTCCTCGATGACGAGGGTGATGTCCCGCTGCCGGGCGATGCGGTCGAGCTCATGGAGGAAGGCCCGCTGACGGGCCGGATCGAGGTAGGCCAGGAACCATGTGGCGATGACGACAGGATGCACGTCTTCGGGCACCTCGTCGACCATCTTGGCCAGCGTGGCGATGGCATCGCCCCGACGTACCGCAGGCGGATCGACAGCAGCCAAGGCCACCGCTTGGCGACAGCGTTCGAGTCGCTCGGGTTGTTCGGGCCATTGGCAGGCCACCAACCAGCGCCCGGCAACCTCATCGGTGACATCGATGGGATGCAGGTCGACCCCGGCTCGGTGCACGACCAACGGCATCACTGCGGGTACGGGAGGCGGCATGGCTCCCCGCCACACAGTCTCCAATACGAGATCGGCGTCGACGTCGAGTTCGATCACGTCCTCGGCCCCGGAACCATCTGGCCGGTAACGGTAGCCGTAATGGTCGAACCGGAGGTTGAGACCGGCACTAGCCCCCACCTCGACCAGGCCGAGCGGGGCGCCGTGGTCGGCAGTGACCCCTCCGAGCGCCGGCAACAGAGCTAGGCAGCGGCCCACCTCATTGGTTTGCGTCGACCGCGTGGCCAGATTGGCCGCCACCAGCTCGTCGTCGAGGGCCAGACGGCGGAAGTGGGGCCAAGGGTCATCGGTCCCAGTGCCGACCGGACGAGGGTGGTCGGTGATCGACCGGTACCACTCGCCCAACGGATCGTCGGCCGACCCATCGGGCCCTACCCCGGCCAAGAGTCGGTCGTGCACTGAAGCCATCAGCAGCGTGAACCACCGTTGTTCGGGGCGGGCCAGGAGTAGCCGCTCGGCCACCTCCCGGTCCTGGGCCACACCCTCGGCCAGGTACCGGTAGAGCGGCAGCCGGCGAAAGGCGACCTCGGCAAAGGTGGCGAAGTGGGCAGCCAGGCTGGCCCCGTCGTCATCGATCACCCGGTCAACCACCTAGCCACCCTGCCAGATCAGCAACGACTCTCCGACCTTCGGGTAAACCTGTGGCGGTGGTCACCGGTGTAGGAGGGTGTGTCCATCGACGCGAGGCCGCACGAAACTGAGATCAGTGTGACCGGGGCGGGACCCGTCGTGTCCGCTGGGGGCGATGGTCCAGAGCTCGACCCGCTCGACTTCGACGAGTTCTTCCTTCGAGAGCTACCCCGCTTGGTCGCTCTGCTCACTGCCCTCACCGGCCAGCGGGCCGTGGCCGAGGAACTGGCCCAGGAAGCGCTACTTCGGGCCCACGTCCGCTGGAATCGGATCTCGAAGTACGACTCCCCTTCCGCTTGGGCACGCCGGGCGGCGCTGAACCTGGCCAACAATGCCTGGTCCCGTCGCCGCACCGAATCCCGACTGGTGGCTCGCCTGGGCTCCTTACCACCAGCCCGCGAGACCGCGGCCGTAGATCACGAGTTCTGGGCCACCGTCCGCCAACTGCCCGACCGCCAGGCCACTGCCGTGGTCCTGCACTACCTCGACGACCTCTCGGTACGAGACGTGGCCGCGGCCATGGGCTGCGCCGAGGGAACCGCCAAAGCACACCTGCACAAGGGACGGACCAACCTGGCCCTCCTGCTCGAGAACCCGGAGACCACCCATGGACCTTGACGATCGCGCCAACCGGGCCTCCCGAGGCCTCCACCTACAGGTGGGAGCCGACCTCGACCTGACCGCAGCACAAGATGCACACCAGGCCGCCACCCGGCTCCGACGATCCAAGGTCGTCAAGATGCGAGTCGGCCTGGCGGCGGGCACAGCTCTGGCCGTCCTGGCCGTGGCCGCGTTCGTGGCCGGCGACAAGGGCAACGACGCCGGCTTCGAACGGGCCGATGGCACTGTCGACGTCGGCGTCGACACCAACGGCATGTCGGCCGAGGACCGAGCCAGCGGTGCCAAGATCCTGGCCGCCATGCCCAGTTCGCCCATCGACGGCAAAGAGTCGTGGAGGCTCCCAGTCCAGGTACGGCCCCAGTCCGGGCTGGTCGACGGTCAGACCGTCACCGTCTACGGCAAGGGCTTCGGACCTCACGAGTCGCTCGGTATCGTGCAGTGCACGGCAGAAGCCGACGTCGACAACCTGGGCGTGGTGGGCTGCGAGCTCGGCCCCGAAGACGACGTCTACAGCGGCGTCACCTACGCCTCTGCCGACCCGGCCGGCAATGTGATCGCCCAGGTCGTGGTGAAGCGCTACATCAACACCGTGTCCGGTGAGGTCGACTGCTTCGAGACCGCAGAGCGGTGCCTGATCGGCATGGGTGCCATCTCCAACTACGACCAGTCCGGTGGCGCCTACCTCAACTTCGCCGATGCCCCCGACTTCGACACCCCGACGCTCTCGGTCGATCCCGCCGGTCCGCTAGCTGCTGGCCAAGACGTGAACGTCGCCGTCACCGGTTGGGTGCCCAAGCGGCCAGTCCGCATCCAGCAATGCGTTGGTGACATCTGCCAGGACCTGCTCGACGGGAAGGCCGACGAAGGCGGATCGTTCAACGGCACTGTCATCGTCGGCAATGCCGTGATCGACCCCGAGAGCGGAGCCACCGTGCCCTGCGACGGCACCTGCGTCCTGAAGGCCAACGGCATCGGCGTGGAGGGGGCGTCGTCGCAACCGTTCCCCGACCCGGTCCCACTCGACTTCGGCCTCGACCCGATCACCGAAGGCCCAAGCGAGATGGCGGTCACCACCACCGTCCCGCCCACCACCGAACCCGTCATCTATCCCGAAGATCCTGAAATGACACCACAATCGGCGCCCGAGCCGTTGCTCCCCCCGGGAGTCCGTCCCGGCGATGGCACCACAGAAATGACCACCAATGACACGTGGCCGATCGAAGGCGAAGCCGTCCCCGACTGACCGCCCCCGGGCCGGCCCGGCCACCCCGATGACGGTCCCTACTGGGCCCCGTACACCGGAGTGGGGGCGGGAGCTTCGGCCAAAAGTTCGGTGACGGCCTTGCCCACCTCGATGGGTTCCCAGCGGGCGCCGTGGTCGATCACTCGGCCGTGGCGCCAGCCGTCGGCCACCGATACCTTGCCGCCCTCGACCTCGAACACCCGGCCGGTAACTGCGGCCGAGTCGGCCGCGCCGAGCCAAGCCACGAGTGGGGCCACGTTGTCGGCCGCCATCTCGTCGAAGGCATCGGGGTCGTCGGGGGCAGCCATGGTTCCGGCAAAGACCTGCTCGGTCATACGGGTGCGAGCTGCCGGGGCGATGGCATTGGCAGTGACGCCGTAGCGGCCGAGTTCGGCGGCCTGCACGAGGGTGAGCGAGATGATCCCGCCCTTGGCTGCCGAGTAGGCGGCCTGGCCGACCGAGCCCATGAGTCCGGCGCCGGAGGTGGTGTTGATGATGCGGGCATCCACGGCCTCGCCGGCCTTCTTGCGATCGCGCCAGTAGGCGGCGGCGTGGCGGGCAGTGGTGAAGTGGCCCTTGAGGTGGACCTGCATGGTGAGGTCCCACTCGTCTTCGGTGGCATTGGCGAACATGCGGTCCCGCACCACGCCGGCATTGTTGACCACCACGTGCAGGTCGCCGAAGGCATCGAGGGCAGCCTTCACCAGGTTGGTGCCACCGTCCCAGGTGGAGATGTCATCGCCGTTGGCCACCGCTTCGCCGCCGGCGGCGCGGATCTCTTCCACCACCTCACCGGCGGGGCCGGTGGAACCACCAGAACCGTCGAGCTCGGCGCCGATGTCGTTGACCACGACCTTGGCCCCCTGGCGGGCGAACTCCAGCGCGTGACCGCGCCCGATGCCACGACCGGCACCGGTTATGACTACGACTCGTCCATCACAGAGGAAACCCATCTGTTGCAACACCCTTCGCTGGTTTGCGGTCCGACCAGATCGAAACCGCGTGTTTCTGACGAGTCGTCAGATTAGCGTCTCCAGACATGGACCTTGGAGTGACGCTGTTCCTCACCGACCAGAGCATCGGACCGGTCGAGCTGGCCCGGGAAGTGGAGGACCGAGGGTTCTCGTCGCTGTGGCTACCCGAACACACCCACATCCCCACCAGCCGCCAGACACCGGCCCCCACCGGTGGGCCGCTGGCCGAGGAGTACCGCCGTTGCCTCGACCCCTTCGTGGCCATGGCCATGATCGCGGCCACCACCACCACGCTCCGGTTCGGTACCGGCATCGCCCTCATGGCCCAACGGGATCCGATCGTGACCGCCAAGGAGGCGGCCACCCTCGACCACCTCTCCGGCGGACGCTTGACCCTCGGGATCGGCTACGGATGGAACATCGAAGAGCTCGCGAACCATGGCGGGTCCAAGGCCACCCGTCGGGCCGTGGTGCGAGAGCGGGTGCTGGCCATGCAAGCGCTGTGGGGCGAGGAGGCAGCATCGTTCTACGGCGACCACGTGCAGATGGCCGAGTCGTGGGCCTGGCCCAAGCCGACCCAGACCGTGCGGGGCCACGCCGGCGTGCCCATCCTGATCGGCGGGTCGCCAGGACCGACGTTGTTCCGCCACATCGCCGAGTTCGGTGATGGTTGGCTTCCCATCGGCGGCTCCGGGGTGTCGGCGGCCATCGGCGACCTGCACCAGGCCGCCCGAGACGTGGGTCGTGACCCGGGCGAGTTGTCCATCGTCCCGTTCGGCACCCTGCCCGACCGAGGCAAGCTCGACCACTACGCCACGCTGGGAATCACCGAGACCGTGCTTCGGCTTCCGTCGGGCGGGCGAGACGAGGTGCTGCGAGAGCTCGATGCCCACGCCGCGTTCTTGGAACGCTGACCGCTGGTGGCATCGTTCGAGCAGACCACCGACCCCGGGCACCGTCTGCTGAGCGACTTCGTGGCCCTCAACGATCCCGCCGGTCGACGACGGGTGGAACGTACCGGTGGCTACTTCGTGGTGGAGGGGCCACTGGCCATCGAACGGCTCTTGGCTCTCCCTCGCTGGGAGATCCGAGCCCTGGCACTGCTCCCCAAGACGGTCGACCGGTTGATGGCCGCGGCCCCCGAACGCATGGCCACGCTGGCCGACCGTGTGGTGGTGGCCGAAGCCGACGTGATGCAGCAGGTGGTGGGGTTCGACATCCATCGTGGAGCGCTGGCCTCGGTGACCCGTGCCCCCGAAGTCATCGACGATGCCACGGTGGCGTCGTCACGGTTGCTGGTGGTGACCGAGCAGGTCAACGACCAAGAGAACCTGGGGGCCATCTTCCGCAATGCCGCAGCTTTCGGCGTCGATGCCGTACTGACCGATCCCACCACTGCCGACCCGTTCTACCGTCGCTCGGTGCGGGTGTCGCTGGGCTATGTGCTGACCGTCCCCACCGGTCGCACCGCTCCCCTGCCGGCCGGGCTCGATGCGCTCCACGCGCTCGGGGTGACCACGGTGGCCCTCACCACGCTGGGTTCGGTGCCACTCCGCTCGCTCGACGTGGCTGCGCTGGGACCGGGGCCGGTGGCCGTGGTGGTGGGAGCGGAAGGCCATGGGCTCACCGAGGCCACCATCGAGGCCGCCACCCACCGGGTGCGGATCCCGATGGCCGACGGCGTCGACTCGCTCAATGTGGCCACCGCGGCCGCTGTGGCCCTGCACCACCTTCAGGGCTGAACGGCACCGGCTAGCCGAACTGTTTGGTCAGCCCAGGCGTTCGATGATGGTCACGTTGGCCTGACCGCCGCCTTCGCACATGGTCTGGAGGCCGTAGCGGCCACCGGTCTGCTCCAAGTGGTTGAGCAGCGTGGTCATCAAGCGGGCACCGGTTGCCCCCAGCGGATGACCGAGGGCGATTGCCCCACCGTTGGGGTTGACCTTGGTCATGTCGGCATCGAGTTCACGAGCCCAGGCCAGCACCACCGAAGCGAAGGCTTCGTTGATCTCGACGGCATCGATGTCGGCCAGGGTCATACCGGTCTTCTCGAAGGCATAGCGGGTGGCGGGGATTGGGGCGCTCAGCATCATGATCGGGTCGTCGCCGCGCACGCTCATGTGGTGGATCCGGGCCCGAGGCGTGAGCCCATGGTCGGCCACCGCCTGCTCGGAGGCGATGAGCATGGCCGCTGAGGCATCGCTGATCTGGCTGGCCAGGGCGGCGGTTAGACGGCCGCCTTCCACCAGAGGACGAAGGCTGCGGATCTTCTCCACGTTCGGCTCACGGGGGCCTTCGTCGTGGCTGAGCCCGTTGAGCGGGGCGATCTCGTTCTCGAAGCGGCCGGCAGCCTGGGCGGCGAGGGCCCGATTGTGGGATTCGATGGCGAACTCCTCCATCTCCTCGCGGCTGATGTCCCACTTCTCGGCGATCATCTCCGCGCCGGTGAACTGGCTGACCAGGTCGGGTCCGTAGCGCGCCACCCAGCCGGGCGAGGTGGAGAACGGATCGGGGAAGCCGAGGTCGGTGGCCAGGGTCATGGCCGAGCTGATCGGAATCTGGCTCATCTGCTGGACGCCACCGGCCACCACCAGGTCGTTGACACCCGACATCACGGCCTGCGCGGCGAAGTGGACGGCCTGCTGAGCCGAACCGCACTGACGGTCGATGGTGGTACCGGGCACGTGCTCGGGGCCACCAGCCACCAGCCAGCAGGTACGGGCGATGTCGCCAGCTTGACCACCCACGGAATCGACGTTGCCGAACATAACGTCGTCGACGGCTCCGGGGTCGATGCCCGTGCGGTCGAGCAGGGCCTTGATGGAGGCCGCTCCGAGATCGGCGGGGTGCACATCGCTGAGCGATCCTCCCCGGCGGCCCACGGGCGTGCGGACGGCGTCGACGATGTAGGCCTCAGGCATGACTGGTGCTCCTGGATCGGTGGCGGACACCCGAATCTAACGCCCCGTCAGGTCCGAGCGACCACCGACCTGAACCTCGACTCGACGGTCCGGTGCTAGGCATCGGGCATGACCGTCTCTTCGGGCCCTCGTCCTGCCACCGATGCCACACGAGCCGCTCAGGCCGCGGTGGCCACTGCGCTCCCCCTCGACGATCCGAGCGATCAGGCTCTGGCCACCCGAGGCTTCCTGGCCCCACCCACGTCCCCCCAGGTACTGGGAGTCCACGGTGCACCGGTGTGGGATCTCGACCAGTACTCCTTCCTCGACCACGACTGTCCCGACACCGTCAACCCGAGCCTGTGGCGGCAGGCCCGCCTGAACCGCAACGCCGGCCTCTACGAGGTGGCCGATGGCTTCTACCAAGTGCGGGGTCTCGACCTTTCGAACATCACGTTCATCGCCGGCGACCGGGGCTGGGTGGTGGTCGATCCGCTGACAACCTCGGAGACGGCTGCCGCGGCGCTGGCCCTGGCCAACGAGGTGCTCGGCGAAAGGCCGGTCACCGCGGTCATCTACAGCCACAGCCACATCGACCACTTCGGCGGCGTGCTGGGCGTGGTCGACCGCGAGGCGGTGGAACGGGGCGACGTACCGATCTATGCCCCCGAAGGGTTCATGGAAGCGGCCGTCAGCGAAAACGTCAGCGCGGGCACGGTCATGACCCGTCGGGCCAGCTACATGTACGGCCCCCTCCTCCCCCGCGGTCCACAGGGCCACGTCGACGCCGGCATCGGCAAGGCCATCCCGATCCTGGCCACCAACAGCCTCATCCCGCCGACCCACACCATCTCGACCACCGGCGAGGAGGCCATCCTCGACGGCATCCGGGTGGAGTTCCAGATGGTGCCCGACTCCGAGGCCCCCTCGGAGATGAACTTCGCTTTCCCCGACCACCGCATCCTTTGCATCGCCGAGAACTGCACCTCGACCATGCACAACCTGTACACGCCTCGGGGTGCACAGGTGCGTGACGGGCTGGCCTGGTCGAAGTACATCGGTGAGGCGATCGAACTCTTCGGTGACCGCACCGACGTTCTGTTCACCTGCCACAACTGGCCCCGTTGGGGAGCCGATGAGATCCAGCGTTTCCTCGGCAACCAGCGCGACGTCTACCGCTACCTCCACGACCAGACCATGCGCATGGCCAATCAGGGGCTCACCGCGTTGGAGATCGCCGAGGAGCTCACCCTGCCCACCGATCTGGAGCAGGAATTCTCCAACCGGGGTTACTACGGCACCGTCAGCCACAACGCCAAGGCCATCTACCAGCGCTACCTCGGCTGGTTCGACGCCAACCCGGCTCACCTCAACCCGCACCCGCCGGCCGCGGTCGGTGAGCGTTACGTGGCCGCCATGGGCGGGGCCGACGAGGTGGTGCGCAAGGCCCAGGTGGCCTACGACGAGGGTGACTACCGATGGGTGGCCGAGGTGGTCGGTCACGTGGTGTTCTCCGATCCCGACCAAACCGATGCCCGCCAACTCCAGGCCGATGCCTTCGAGCAGCTCGGGTATCAGGCCGAGTCGGCCCCATGGCGAGACTTCTACCTGACCGGGGCCCAGGAGCTGCGCAACGGTCCCCCACCGATCCCCGCCGGCCACGGGATCGCCGCCGAGATCATCGAGGCCATGACCCCAGCCATGGCCTGCGACTACCTCGGGGTCCGCCTCGACGGCCCCGCAGCCGCGGGCCGAACATGGGCTTTCACCTTGGAGGTCGAAGGCGAGGGTTCGTTCGCGCTCGGAATCACCAACGGTGCGGTCTCGGTGGTACCCGGGCGGCCGGCCCACGAAGCCGAGGCCATC
>JBDTBS010000204.1:0-6718 GCA_039924035.1 Aquihabitans sp.
GGGCCCCCCTTGTAGCTGATGCCATACGGGGCCGTTTCGACGTGTGTGCCATGAGCGAGGTGTTCGATTCCGTCGAACAAGAGGCCGTGGCCGCGGGACTTCCCGGCTACCGGACAGCAGCCGGACCAGGCCAGCAGGGCCTGCGCCGCACCGGCAGCGGGTTGCTCACCGCAGTGGACGAGTCGGTCGCCGATATGACCGCGTCGGTTCCCTACGCCTACCGAACCGGTGGCGACCTGCGGGACTCCGACACCTATGCCACCAAGGGGGCCCTTTTGGTGCGGGTCCGGGTGGCCCCCGACCTGCCTGAGGTCGACGTGGTCTCCACCCATCTGTTCGCCGGTGGCGAACTGCTCCCCATCCCGGGGTCCGACGATCGAACGCGCCACCACCAGGCCCGGCTGCGCCAACTCGGCGAGTTGGTGGCGTTCATCGAGTCTCACCGCTCCCCCACCAACCCGCTGGTGGTACTGGGCGACTTCAACGTGAGCGCCCACGATCCTGATCCACGGCTGAACGATCCGACCAGCCGCTACCGAGACCTCGTCGACCACCTCGAACCCCTCGGATTGCGCGACGTGTGGGCTGATCACGGCATCGGCCCCGGCGCCACCTGCTCGTTCACCGATCGGTCCGACCTGCCCAGCGATCCCGACGACGCCGACCAGGTGGTCGACGACCCCGAAGCCAGTCCGGCCACGTCGGCTGGCGAGCGCATCGACTACCTGTGGGTGGCCTCACCCACCGATGGCTCCACCTCTGTGCATGTGGACCGGCCTCGCCGCTGGGCCTTCACCGGTCGGGGGGTCCAGGGCGGTCCCGCCGGTTCGCTGTCGGACCATCTGGCCCTTTCCACCACCCTCCACCTGCGTCGAGTGGACTGAACGGCGGCCGGACACCTCTGCAAGGATCGTCTTGATGCGTGCCTTGCCCCAACGAGACCTGCTGCCCCTCCCCGTCCAACCCGAGGGGGTGGCGTGGCCGACGACGGAGTGGCAACGAGCCAAAGCCAGCGACGTCGGGGGCGACGGGTCCCGCCTCACCGCCCTGCTCGACGAACTGGTGGCCGAGGACGAGCACCCGTTGTTCGGTCGCACCTACGCAGCCGCGGTAGTGGTTCAAGGCCGTCTGGTGGCCGAGCGGTACGGCCACCGGGTCGTGCAGGACCTGCGGTCGCTCGAACCCGACCCGCCCTACGAGAAACTCGGTCCTGATGCTGAGCTGCTGTCTTGGTCGATGGCCAAGAGCCTCACCAGCTTGGCTGTGGGCGTGGCTGTGGGTGACGGCCTGATCGACGTCTCGGACCGGGTCCCCGAACCGCTTTGGGCCGACCCCGCCGACGGTCGCCATGACATCACCTGGGATCACCTGCTCACCATGCGGCCCGGCCTGGCTTGGCAGGAGGAGTACTACGAGATCGACGGCAGCACGATGCCCGATGTCATCACCATGCTCTTCGGCGAAGGCGCCGCCGATATGGCCGCCTACGCGGCGTCGAGGCCCCAGAAGAACGCTCCCGGCTCCGACGAGGCCTATACCTACTCGTCGGGTACGACCAACATCATCGCCGCCAACCTCCAGCGGGTTCTGGGTGTCGACGCCGACGGCATGAACCAGTTCCTGCACGACCGAATCCTCGATCCCATCGGGATGACCGGTCTCCGGGCCGACTTCGATCCAGCCGGCACCTTCATCGGATCCTCCTACGCCTGGGCCACGTTGACCGACTGGTGCCGGTTCGGTCTCCTGGCCATGCGTGACGGCGTCTGGGACGGCCAACGCCTCGTGCCCGAAGGCTGGATCGACTACAGCCGCACCGGCCGGTCCTGGGATGAACTGCTGATGCACGGTGCCCAGTGGTGGGCCTGGGATCAAGAGCAGATGCCCTTCGGGGCCCACGGCTTCGAGGGCCAGCGAATCATCTGCTTCCCCACTCGAGACGTCGTGGTCGTCCGATTCGGCAAGACCGCTCCGGACCGCACCTCAGCTCTCAACACCCGCATCACCGACATCGCGGGCTGCTTCCCCACCCTCTGATCCGACCGTCGTTTCGGCCACTGTTGAAGGGTCGGACGGCGCAAGTTCTCGCCGCCCTACCATCCGAGTCATGACCGATGCTGTTGTTGCGCTGGACCCGTTCGCCCCGTTTCGGCTGGACGGGCGGGTGGCGGTGGTGACCGGGGCATCAGCGGGGCTGGGACAGCGCTTCGCCCGGGTCCTGCACGGGGCCGGGGCCACCGTGGTGGTGGCCGCCCGCCGTGAGGAACGACTGGTCGCCCTGGCCGAAGAGCTCGGCGACCGCATCGTGGCGGTGACCACCGACGTGGCCATGGCCAACGATTGTCGCCGCCTGATCGACACCGCGGTCGACGTCGGCGGAGGGCGCCTCGACGTGCTGGTCAACAATGCCGGAACCTCGGCGATCGGACCCGCCGAACATGAGTCCTTCGAGCAGTTCCAACACGTGGTCGACGTGAACCTGGGGGCAGTGTTCCGGCTCAGCCAACTGGCCTTCGAACCGATGATCCGGTCTGGTGGTGGCACCATCGTGAACATCGCATCGATGCTCGGCCTGGTGGCCTCCACCCCCATCAAGCAGGCCTCCTACTGCGCTTCGAAGGGGGCCGTGATCAACCTGACCCGGGAGCTGGCCGCTCAGTGGGCCCGCAAGGGGGTCCGGGTCAATGCCATCGCCCCCGGCTGGTTTCGTAGCGAGATGACCGATGTCATGTGGGGCGACGAATCTTCGGAGAACTACGTACGCCGGGGAGCGCCCATCGGACGCGAGGGCGCCGAGCACGAGCTCGACGGGGCCTTGCTGTTCCTGGCCTCCGATGCCAGCACCTACGTGGTGGGTCAGACCCTGGCCGTCGACGGTGGCTGGACCATCGTCTGATTCAGCGACAGAGGCCAGTTGCCTCGGTTGGTCAGGCGTCGAGGAACCCGAGCACCGCGTCGGCGAAGCGTCGGGGGGCTTCCACCATCGGGTAGTGCCCCACCCCGTCGAGGGTGACGAGGCTTGCCGCCGGCACTTGGTCGACCAGGTGTACGGCCATGGCATGCACCGCAACCGGGTCGAGAGCACCCCACACCACGCCGAGCGGGGTGTCGTGGGCTTCGATGGCCCCGGTGAAGCGGGCTTCCTCGGCCCGGCGGTCTTCCAGGTAGCGGATGGTGCGGGGCAACAGCGCCAAGCCGTCGGCTCGGGCCGCCAACAAGGTGAGCGCGTCCATCTCGGCGGCGTCCACCGGGCTGTCGGGCGCAAACGTGGCCATCACGCCGTTGCGAAACGAAGCTCCACCATCGGCTCCCACCAGCGGTTCGGCGGCATCAGGCAGGCTCATGAGCAGGTTCTGGCCGACGGTGAGCTGGGCCATGTCCAAGTAGATGGACCCGTTGCTGATCACTCGTCGGCCAATGGTGAAGGGCAGCGTGCCCTCGATGGACCGGGCCAGGACCTCTCCACCCACCGAGTCGCCCATGTCGTGGGTGAGCAGGTCCACGTGGCCGAGACCGAAGTGGGCGGCCACTGCCTCGGCGGCGTCGGCAGACCTGCGAAGCCCGTAGCGAACATCGGGCTTGTCGGAAAGACCGAAGCCCACGAAGTCGAACAACACCACGTCGCGCCGCTCCGACAAGTCGTCGAGCACCGGCCGCCAGTCGTAGGAGCAGGTGGGGAATCCGTGGAGCACCAGCAATGGCGGACGGCCGACATCGCTTCTGGCTGGCACCCGCCGGCACCAGATCCGGTGCCCATCAACGGTGGTGTACTCGCCGAAGGCCTCCCATCGGTCGACCTCCTGCACGGTCGAGGCCGACGCTTCGAACTGCACATCGGTCACAGGAACTCCCGCAGCACCTCGTTGGTGGCGGTGGCCACCGGATCTTCACGCACGAAAGGCACAGCCACGAAGTCGGTGACCCCGGCATCACGCATCGACTCGATGCCGGACCGCACGGTGGCGGCATCGCCGATGAGGGCGACATCGGCGGGGCCGGCGGCACCTTCGCGGTCGAGCATGGCTCGGTAGGACGGGAGATGGCCGTACATCTCGAAGATCTTGGCGGCTCGGCCTCGGTAATGATCGACGTCGTCGGTGACGGCAACCGGGAGGGCTCCCACCACCCGCATGTCTCCGGTGCCGGCAGCCTCGGCAGCCGCGTTGATGGTGGGCACGGTGTGCTCGCCGAGGGTCCGGGGCCCGGTCATCCACGTGACCGTCCCGGCCGCCCGTTCGGCAGCAAGCTTCAGCATCTGCGGGCCGAGGGCAGCCACCAGGACCGGGACCGGCTTCGCCCCGGGGACACCCAGACCGATGCGGGCGGTGACCGTCTCGCCTTCGAAGTTCACCGCTTCGCCTTCGAGTAGCGGTACCAGCACCGACAGGTACTCGGCCATGTGCCGGACCGGCTTGTCGAACGAGTAGCCGAACATGTCTTCGATCACCATCTGGTGCGACAGCCCGATGCCGAGCGTGAGCCGACCCCCGCTGGCGGCCGCCACGGTCAACGCTTGGGCGGCCAGCATGGCCGGGTGACGGGGATAGGTGGGGACCACGGCGGTGCCCAGTTCGATGCGGGGAACCTCGTGACCGATGAGCGTGAGGATCGACAGGGCGTCGAGACCGAAGATCTGCGGCAGCCAGAACGAGTCGAACCCGTCGGACTCAGCCGTCCGGGCCATGGTCAGCAACTCGTCGATCGAGGCTTCGCCGCCAAAGATGCCGATGCGCATGCGGGGGTGCTCCATGTCTGGGAAAGGAGGTCGGGCTGGCCGAACGGCAGGCCTGGAGGCTCGGCGTTCGGACCCAATGCTGGCGCGGACCCTACCGGTCGGGTCGCCCCCATGCTGACCGGCCGGATGCCGAGAGCGTCAGCTAGCGACCACCAGCATCGGGCTACCGGTTCGATCCCGACCGCTAGCGTCGATCTTCATCGCACCCACCGACGACACCTCCGCCGAAACCTCTCCACCGGCCACCTCCGACGTGCCCACCGCGGGCACCGCTGCTTGGTACCACCGGCAGGGACCGCTCGACGGCCGGCGCTGGCAGGTCCGTTGCCTGTTCAGCGACGCCCACCCCGATGGGATGGTGGTGGACGACCCAGGGGATACCTCAGGGCAATTCGAGATCTGGCGGGCCGACATCGACGCTGAGGGCCGACCGCGCATTCTGGTCAACTCCGACGCCGCTCCTGGGAGTCCGGCCATGTGGTTCGTGGGCCTGCCCGACCTGAGAGCGGAACGCCCGGCCATGGTCCTCGTGGGCTACGCCGATCACGAAGTACCGCCAGGGGTCGTGGTCCCCGACACCACGTTCTTCCACCTGCCCACCCGCAGCGAAGACCAGGTGGGCGCCATCCGTTGGTGGCGCGACGATGCCGTGGTCCACCAGGTGTACGTCGGCGACGACTGGCGGCGCCGCCACGTGGCCACCGCCATGATCTACGCGGCCTCCGCCTACCACCAGCTCCACGGATGGCCGGGCCGACTGCGCAGCGATGGGCGACGCACTTCCATGGGCCAGCACCTGGTGGCCGGTCTCCGTCACCCGGAGCGGGTCCAAGAGCTCGACCAGCTGATGCCACCAATGGACCCGAACAGCTAGATCGAGCGACCGCCCACTGTGGGCTTTGGTACTCTTCCTGCGACCACCATCCGCTCGGATGCTGGCGGGCTTGGCAGAAGGACTTGTTGATGGCTTCGGTGTCGTTGAAGAAGCGTGTGATCTGGCCGGTGGTTGGAGCGGTGACCGCCGCAGCCACCGTGGTAGGGACCTGGGCTCCGGTCTCGCAAGCCTCGCCATCAGCAGGAACGCGTGATGCTGCCCAGAAGGCCAAGGCTGCCGACCCCGGTGACGGTACCTACGAGTCCTGCGACGCCTACTTCGGACTGGGCAAGAGCCAAAGCGTCATGGACATCGTCTCGTTCGACGTGTCCGACCAGAACGGTGCCGACGGCATCGACCATGCGGTCGAGACCGATACCGAGGTCATCTTCGTGCTGACCAACGAAGAAGGTGACACACTCGAGTGCGCCCCATCGGAGATCACCGAAGCCGAGTGGGACGATTTCATCGACGACGCCAAGCGCGACGTGCTCGACGAGACCGCGCTCCCGTCGTTTCCGGGTCCGGGCCATTACGCCTACCCGAGCACGACCTTCGAGCCCTTCCTCGAAACGTTCGGGGATGTGATCGATGTCGGGTTCTTCGTGACCTCGATCCCAGGAGACCACACCTTGGTTTCACCGACGGAGATCACCCCGTTGGTCCAGCACTACCGGTTCCCGTTCGGCGAGGTCGTCACCGGCGACGCCCGAGTGCTCGACTACGTCGAGGCCGAGGCCGGCACCGCCGCACGCGATGCTCTCGACCTGGTGTTCACTGACTTCTCGAGCTGCGACGACGACGGCCCCTCGGCTGCTCTGGTGGATGCAATGGTGGCTCTTCGTGCTTTCCACGGTGTCTCGATCGATGACTTCCCCGACGACGACTGCTTCACCGCTTACTACCTCCACGACGTGGCCTCGTTCGTGATGGCGCTGAACGAGACCGTCACCTACGTCGAGCCGATCGTTCTCGAAGTACCCGAGGTCCCGACGGAGATCACCTTCCCCGAGCCCACCACGCCCGAGACCACGGTTCCAACCGATCAGGGCCCCGCCCAGGTGCCGGCCTCGCCAGGGGCGACGCCCGTTGCCGCGGCCCCGGCCTAC
>JBDTBS010000205.1:0-11039 GCA_039924035.1 Aquihabitans sp.
ATTCGCCCGTCGGCCGGTGCCCACCGTTGCCGAAGTGCTGACCGATGTCAGCCGGGTGGTCGTCTTGGAAGGCTTGACCAATCCCACCAACCTCGGGATCATCGCTCGCAGTGCGGTGGCCCTCGGAGCAGAAGCCTTGGTGTTGGACCCGTCGTGCTGCGATCCGCTCTACCGCCGCGCATCGCGGGTATCCATGGGTGAGGTGTTCGCGCTCCCCTACGCCACCACCCGCCGGTTCCCCGAAGGTCTATCCCAGGTGACCGACGCTGGCTTCTCCCTGCTGGCGCTCACCCCTGACCCCACCGCCGAGTCGATAGACGACCTGGTCTTCGCCCCCGACGAGAAGGTGGCGTTGGTCCTGGGTTCTGAAGGGCCCGGGCTCACCGAAGCGACCATGGACACTGTGGGGCGGCGGGTGCGGATCCCCATCCACGGTGGCGTCGACTCGCTCAACGTGGCCGCTGCGGCGGCCATCGCCTGTTACATCCTTGGTCGCGGCCGGGCCTGAACAGCCGGCGGTTTCGCCACGGCACCGCCGGTTGCGGGTATAACGATCGCCATGACCCACCCCGGCACCACCCCCGACGACGACAACGGGCCATCGTCACAGCCTTCTTCGGAGGCTGCTTCTTGGATACAGGCCCGCCTGGATGGGTCTGGGGCCGACCGACTGGTCCGCTACCTGAAACGGGCATGGATGGCGGCCCGTCTCCTCGCCGCACTGGTACTCATCGTCGGTGTGGGCGGACTGGGCCTGGGTCTCCTCGTCTGGGGATCGACTCCAGCGGGCATCGTGTTGGTCGTGCTGCTGTCGATTCCGGGGCTGGCCGGGCCGCTGATGCTCACTCGCCGGGTTGGAGCACTGGTACGGGCCGTAACCCATCCCGATCAGGTGGTGGCTCAGGCTCGAGATCTGGTTCGCCAGTTGCGAGCGAGTCCCGAGCTCGACGAACTGGCTCACCGGCTCGGCGGGCTCTACGGGGATGCCAGTCCCATCCAGGAGGTGGGTCGGCTCCGCAAGGCCATGCGGGTGGCACGCCTGGGCTCGCAGGTGGTGGGCCAAGCCCAGCCCGATCGCTCCCGGCACTCGCTCCTCGTCCCGTTCACCCCCGATCGGCTCACCAGCCTGTGGTGGTGGCTCACGGTCTCGCTGTGGGGCGCGCCCCTGTCGATGTTCCTTGCTTTCGCCGCATTGCTCACCCTTTCGCTCCGACAGTTCTGAGGACCGCATCGGCTCAACCGCTGGGCTTCGACGTGGCGGTCAGTCGGCCGGGCCCAGGTCCTCATCGGTTATGCCGTGCAGGACACCGGTACCCCGCAGCACGTGGGCACCGTCCACCGAACGAACCAGCACGGCATCACCCATCAGGTAGCGGCCCTCGAGAGTGGTGATGTCGACCCGGTAGGTGCCCTGGGGGACGGGAGTGTCGTCGACGGTGTAGGCCAAGCACTCCCAGTGGGGCAGCTCGCCCTGGTCGGCTTCGGCTACCAGCAGGTAGGACGCCTTCAGCTGGAGGGGCTTCCGGTCCAGTGAGGCAGTGGCGACGTCGAAGCGGGCATGGCGCATGTTCCGATGTTCCCATGCCACCGGGGCATCGGTGTCACCCGCGGTAGCGAAACTCGCCGTCGACGGCACGTCGGCTGCTCGAGGTTCGTAGGCCGATCGGTAGGCTCGTCGGTCGTGAGCACCGACGGTCAGCCCCCGTACCCCAAGGTTCCCAGCCGCGCCGACTATCCGGCCATCGAGCGGCGGATCCTCGAGCGCTGGGAGGCCGACAAGACCTTCGAAGCCTCCGTGGAACAGCGCCCGCTCGACAACACCTATGTGTTCTACGACGGGCCGCCGTTCGCCAACGGGCTACCCCACTACGGCCACCTGCTCACCGGCTACGTGAAGGACGTCGTTCCCCGCTACCAGACCATGCAAGGCAAGCGGGTAGGTCGTCGCTTCGGGTGGGACACCCACGGGCTCCCCGCCGAGATGGCCGCTGAGAAAGAACTCGGAATAGCCGGTCACAAGGCCATCACCGCATACGGCATGGAGGAGTTCAACGACTACTGCCGCTCATCGGTACTGCGCTACACCGGCGAATGGGAGCGCTACGTAAAGCGGCAGGCCCGCTGGGTCGACTTCGAGAACGACTACAAGACCATGGACCTCCCATACATGGAGAGCGTCATGTGGGCGTTCAAGACCCTGTGGGAGAAGGGCCTCATCTACCAGGCCTACCGGGTGATGCCCTACAGCTGGGGGGCAGAGACGCCGCTGTCCAACTTCGAGATCCGCCTCGACGACGCCACCCGCCCCCGCCAGGATCCCGCGCTCACGGTGGCCTTCGACCTCGACCCTGTCGACGGAGACCCGGCCCCACTGAAGATCCTGGCCTGGACCACCACGCCCTGGACCCTTCCCTCGAACCTGGCCCTGGCCGTCGGCCCCGACCTGGACTACGCGGTGGTGTCGCTCGAAGGCACCCACTACGTGCTCGGCGAAGCCACGCTCGACCACTACGCCGCCGAACTCGGTGATGCCGAACGAGTTGGCACCATCACCGGGCGCGACCTGATCGGTCGCACCTACAGGCCGCTGTTCGGGTTCTTCGCCGACCATCCCGACAGCTTCCGGGTCCTGGCCGGCGACTTCATCGACACCGCCGACGGTACCGGTGTGGTCCACATGGCCCCTGGCTTCGGCGAGGACGACCAACGGGTCTGCGAAGCCAACGGCATCACGCTCGTGGTCCCCGTCGACGAGAAGGGCCAGTTCACCAGCGAGGTGACCGATTGGGCCGGCGTCAACGTGTTCGAGGCCAATGCCGACATCATCCGTCACCTGAAGGCCGACGGCCGGGTGCTGCGCCACGAGACCTACGACCACAACTACCCGCACTGCTGGCGGACCGATACCCCCATCATCTACCGAGCCATGCAGTCCTGGTACGTGCGGGTCACCGACCTCACCGACCGGCTGCTGGAGACGAACCAGGAGATCAACTGGATCCCGTCCCACGTGCGAGATGGAGCGTTTGGCAAGTGGCTCGAGGGCGCACGCGACTGGTCGATCAGCCGCAACCGCTTCTGGGGTGCACCCATCCCGGTGTGGGAGAGCGATGACCCCACCTACCCGCGTGTCGATGCCTATGGGTCGCTCGACGAGCTCGAACGAGATTTCGGGGTCCGTCCCGACAACCTGCACCGTCCTCACATCGATGAGCTGACCCGCCCCAACCCCGACGACCCCACCGGCCGCTCCACCATGCGCCGGGTCAGTGAGGTCCTCGACTGCTGGTTCGAGTCGGGCTCCATGCCCTTCGCTCAGGTCCACTACCCGTTCGAGAACCAGGAGTGGTTCGAGGAGCACTCTCCCGCCGACTGGATCGTGGAGTACATCGCCCAGACCCGCGGCTGGTTCTACACGCTGCACGTCTTGTCGGTGGCGCTGTTCGACCGTCCCGCATTCCGCAACGTGAGCTGCCACGGGGTCGTACTCGATGCCGAGGGCCGCAAGCTGTCCAAGAAGCTGCGCAACTACCCCGACCCCGAAGAGGTCATGGAGACCATCGGGTCCGACCCGCTGCGCTGGTACCTCATGTCGTCACCGATCTTGCGGGGCGGCGACCTCAAGATCGCGGCCGACGGATCCGGGATAGCCGACACCGTCCGGCTGGTGCTGAACCCCATCTGGAACGCCTTCCACTTCTTCACGCTCTATGCGAACGCCGACGGCTACCAGGCGCAGTGGCGCACCGATGCCACCGGCGACCTCGACCGCTACCTGTTGGCAAAGACCCGTCAGCTGGTCGACACCGTCACCGAAGCCATGGACGAGTACGACATCGCCGGAGCTTGCAACCAGGTTGTGGCCTACCTCGACGCACTGAACAACTGGTACATCCGCCGTAGCCGGGAACGGTTCTGGGCTCCGGGTACCGCCGACGGCGGCGACGAGGGCACCCACCAGGCAAAGGCCGATGCCTTCGACACCCTCTACACGGCTCTCATCACCCTGTCGCAGGTGGTGGCCCCTCTGCTACCGATGTTGGCCGAGGAGATCCACACCGGACTCACCGGAGAACGTTCCGTCCACCTCACCGATTGGCCCCACGCAGACAGTCTCCCGGCCGACCCAGAACTGGTGCGGGCCATGGACGAGGTCCGGGCCGTGTGCTCCACCGCCCTTGGCCTGCGAGAGGACCACCGGCTCCGCAATCGACTGCCGCTGGCATCTCTGGCCGTGGCCGGCGAACGGGCTGCGGCCCTGGAACCCTTCACGGCGTTGATCGCGCAAGAGCTCAACGTGAAGGTCGTCCCGCTCACAGCCGACCGGGGAGCCTTCGGGACCGAGATGGTCCGACCGAACCCCCGGGTACTCGGGCCCCGCCTCGGCAAGGAGGTACAGGCTGTGATCGCCGCGGCCAAGACCGGCGACTGGACCGTGGCCGACGACGGTTCGGTGGTGGTCGGTGGCCACCCGCTGGCCGACGGTGAGTACGAGATGGTTCTCCAGGCCGCCGATGAGTTGGCCGCTTCGCCGGTCCGCTACGTCGACCCCGAAGGTCACACCATCGACACCGGTCTGGTGGTCGCCCTCGACACCACGGTCACCCCTGAGCTCCACGCTGAAGGGGTGGCCCGAGATCTGGTGCGCATCGTCCAGCAGGCCCGCAAGGACGCCGGCTTCGATGTGACCGATCGGATATCCCTGGCCCTGCACCTTCCCGCCGAGCAGCAGGCCATGGTGGCCGCGCACGAAGGCCATCTGGCCGACAGCGTCCTGGCCACGTCGGTCACCTATGCCGACGGTCCACAAGCTGTCACCGGTCAGCTCGACGGCCAGCCGGTTTCCTTCGCCGTCACCCGAATCTGAGAAAGCCGAAACCGGCAGGATCACCCCGTCGTGTCGATTCGACGGGGTGATCCTGCCCACCGGATGGTTCTCCTCAAAAATGCCGCTTGCCGCCACCCCGGAGGGTGACGGCCAGCGACCAGCGAGCGGGTGAACCCGCCCGGTTCTACTTCAGTTCAACAGTGGCGCCGGCAGCCTCGAGGGCGTCCTTGGCCTTGTTGGCTTCTTCCTTGGCCACCTTCTCGAGGATCGGCTTGGGAGCGTTGTCCACGAGGTCCTTGGCTTCCTTGAGGCCGAGGCTGGTGAGGCTGCGCACCTCTTTGATGACGTTGATCTTCTTTTCGCCAGCGGCGACGAGGACCACGTCGAATTCGTCCTGCTCTTCGGCCTCTTCGGCAGCAGCGCCACCACCACCGGCGGCGGCAGCGGCGACCGGAGCGGCCGCGGTGACGCCGAACTTCTCTTCGAAGGCCTTCAGGAGCTCAGAGAGCTCGAGGACCGAGAGGTTGGCGATGGAATCGAGGATTTCTTCTTGGGTAGCCATGGTCAGGCCTCCTGTGTGCTGTCGGCCTCAGCGGCCGGTTCGGTTTCGGTGTCTGCTGCCGGGGCATCGGCCTCGGCAGTGGGGGCTTCGTCGGCCGGGGCTTCAGCCTCGACGTCGGGGGTCTCGTCGGCGGCAGGAGCAGCCTCCTCGGCCGGCGCCGGAGCGTCGGCGGGGGCGCCAGGAGCGCCACCCTTCTCGATGAGGGCACTGAGGCCGTAGGCGAAGTCGCGGGGTAGTGCCTGCAAGGCACCAGCGAACTGCTGCATCGGGGCAGCGAGGAGACCGGCCATCTTGGCCAGCAGAACCTCGCGGGGCTCGACATCGGCCAGAGCCTTGATGCCGTTCTCGTCGATCAACTGACCGTCGAGGATGCCGCCCTTGATGACGAGCGCCGGGTTGGTATTGGCGAAGTCTCGCAGCGCCTTGGCCACGCCGACGGGGTCACCGTCGACGAAAGCGATGGCCGTCGGGCCGGTGAGCAGGTCTTCGATGTCCAAGCCCAACTCCCGGACGGCGAACCGCACCAGGGTGTTCTTGTACACCTTGTACTCGCCCCCTGCGGCGCGCAGAGCGCTACGCAGTTCGGCGGTGGCCGACACGTTGAGCCCCCGGTACTCGGTGAGCACCGCGGCGTTGGAGGCTTCGAGCTTGGCTCGGACCTCTTCGACCACAGCGACCTTTTCAGGTCTCGGGTTCTCCATGGGCACCTCCTTCCGTTCTGTTCTCGTTCAAAAATGCGAACTGGGCGTCCGCAGCAAGCGAACACCCAGAGTCGAACGGAAGTCGTTCGCCTCATCTGGCGGGCCCGGGGGCCCTTTCAGCGCTTGTGGCGCACCGGAGGTCTTCGGCGTGATGCGGTTGTAATCGGGGGCGACGCTAGCGCGGCGACCCCATTTCAACGAAATGGCGTTGATCCTCCACCTGTCCGGTGGCGGACCAACGCTGTTTCGCAGAGCGGTTGGTCAGTCGTCGGTCTCGGGACGCAGGCGGTGTGAATCCACCTTGACGCCCGGGCCCATGGTGGCTGACACGGAAATCTTGCGCAGGTAACGACCCTTGGACGAGGCCGGCTTGACCCGCTGAATCTCGTCGAGCACGGCCCGGAAGTTGTCTTCCAGAGCCTTCGGCTCGAAGCTCACCTTCCCGATCGGAACGTGGACGTTGCCGTAGCGGTCGGTGCGGTATTCGACCTTGCCACCCTTGAACTCGGTGACGGCGCGGGCCACGTCGGTGGTCACGGTGCCGGTCTTGGGGTTGGGCATGAGACCACGGGGTCCGAGGACCTTGCCGAGACGACCGACGATGGGCATCTGGTCGGGGGTGGCGATGGCCAGATCGAAATCGAGCATGCCCCCTTCGACCTCGGCGGCCAGGTCATCGGAGCCGACGATCTCGGCGCCTGCTTCGCGAGCGGCGGTGGCCGCATCGCCGACAGCGAACACCGCGATGCGTACGTCTTTGCCGGTACCCGAGGGCAGGGCGACGGTGCCGCGGACCATCTGATCGGCCTTACGGGGGTCGACACCGAGACGGACCACGAGCTCGACGGACTCGTCGAACTTGGCGTTGGCCAAGCTCTGGACGAGACCGAGGGCCTCGACGACGCCGTGGGCGGCTTCGCGGTCGTAACGCTTGGTGGCGTTGGAGTACTTCTTGCCTGGCGCCATGATGGCTCCCTCATGTGGTTGGGCCGTCGGGTGAGGTGGTCCCAGACGAGCCGTGTGGGTCACCCACGGTTGTGGGTGACATTGCCGGGTGAACCCGGTGGTGTTCAGTCGACGGTGAGGCCCATGGACCGGGCGGTGCCTTCGATCTGAAGCTTGGCGCCGTCGAGGTCAACTGCGTTCAGGTCGGGCATCTTGATCTTGGCGATCTCTTCGATCTGAGCCTTGGTGACCGATCCGGCGGAATCTCGTCCCGGGGTCCCGGAGGCCTTGGTGATTCCGGCGGCTTCGCGCAGGAGCACCGGAGCCGGTGGGGTCTTGGTCACGAAGGTGAACGAGCGATCCTCGAACACGGTGATCTCGACGGGGATGATGGTTCCCCGCTGAGCTTCGGTCTGGGCGTTGTAGGCCTTGCAGAAATCCATGATGGCTACGCCGTGAGGGCCCAGCGCAGTACCCACCGGCGGGGCTGGCGTGGCCTGCCCTGCGGGGATCTGGATCTTGACGACGGCCGCGACCTTTTTCTTGGCCATGGTGACCTACTCCTAGGGAAATCTTGGGGACGGGACAGCGTAGGGCCGGAACCCTGCGCCTTACCAAGCCGGGTGAAGCTAGAGCTTCGCCACCTGCGAGAATTCGAGTTCGACGGGGGTCTCCCGCCCGAAGATGTTGACGAGCACCTTGACCTTGAGTTGATCCTCGTTGATCTCGATGATCTCGCCGCTGAAGTCGGCGAAGGGTCCTTCTTTGACCCGGACCGTCTCGTGCATCTCGTACTCGAGGCGGGGGCGACCCTTGCGGATCGGCGCATCTTCGCCTTCGACCTTGATGGTGAGGAATGTCTCCACTTCACGGCGGCGCAGCGGCGACGGCTTCGAGCCCTGCCCGACGAACCCGGTGACACCAGGCGTGTTGCGGATCACGTACCACGAGTCGTCGTCGAGGAAGCAACGCACGAGCAGGTAGCCCGGGAACATCTTCTTCTGGACGACGACCTTCTTGCCGTTCTTGAACTCCACGACGTCTTCCATGGGGATGACGACCTCGTGGATGCGCCCTTCCATGTTCATGGACTGGGTGCGGGCTTCGAGGTTCTGCTTGACCTTTTTCTCGTAGCCCGACTGGGTGTGGACCACGAACCACTTGCCCGGGCGATCAGCAGGGCTGTCGACCGGCGGGGCCGACTCTTCGATCAGGGCTTCGGCGTCGATGACCTCGGGGGCGAGGATCTCACCGGTCTCGGGATCGACGGCCGGTGGCGCGTCGGCAGAAGCGGCCTCGTCGGCGGTGGCTTCACCGGCCGCCGGGGCTGTCTGGTCGACGGCGACGTCGGTCTGAGCGGGAGCAGCATCGACGGTCTCGTCGGTGGTGAGCTCGGCGGGGTTGTCATTGGATGTCATGAATGCAGCACCGTGTGGGCGAGAGGGTTGCCGTGTAAACGGCACGAGATCACTGGATGATCCAGAGGACGGCCTTGGAGGAGCCGTAGTCGAACAAGGCAATCAGGGCTGCCATGACGATCAGGAAGATGAGCACGACGATCGAGAGGTTGATGGTCTCACGCCGAGTCGGCCACGCCACCTTGCGGAGTTCGGCGTTGACTTCCCGCACGAACTGCCGTGGTTTGGTCCGCGGCTCACGGGGCGCGTTGGGCGAAGGTGCCTGTCGACGCTGGGCCTTTGGGGACCCATCCTCGGACAGCTGGCCTTGCCGCTGCATCAGTCGCTTGGTTTCTCGGTTCATCGCCATAGGTACGCCTCGGCGCGTTTCTTCGTCGACATTGGGTGAAGCAGGGCAGGAGGGACTTGAACCCACAACCTTCGGTTTTGGAGACCGGTGCTCTGCCAGTTGAGCTACTGCCCTCAGGTTCTGGCTCGGCGGACAACACTAGCCCCCCGGCAACCATGGCCTCCAAGCGGGAACCCGGTGTGGGCCGTCGATAGAGACGCTATCGCGCGTCCACCAGTGGCATGGCACGCTGGTGGAATGACCACACCCGCGATGCGACCTCCCGGGGAGACCTTTCCGTCTCCCGGCCAGTCGCCGCCGGCGGCCGATGCCACCCGTTCCTCCGATGATGGCAGCACCGAAACGTCGGCCGACGTCGAAACGAATTCTTCACCAGACGGCAATGCGAGCGAGGTCCATGCCGCCGCTGCTCCGAACGACGTAACCCTTTGCTCCGCGAAGGAGTCGGATCACACGATGCATCTCCGCAATCCCATCGGGGCCGATATCGACCAACTGGTCGAAGCGGCCCGTCACGGTGATCACGACGCGTTCGAGGAACTGGTCCGCCAGACCCATGCGGGTACCTACGCCCTCGCCCGTCGACTGGTCACCGACCCTGATGATGCCCGTGACGTGGCTCAGGAAGCCTACCTACGGGCGTTTCGCTCCATCCGCAAGTTCCGGGGCGATGCTCAGTTCTCAACCTGGATGCATCGAATCACTGCCAACTGTGCGTCGACCTATCTCAGCCGCAAGCGACGCCACCGACACGACGAACTAGACGAGGAGGTCTCGGTGCCCGATACGAACCCAGACCGTGATCCCGTCGCCCAGGCCGATGCCCGCCTGCTCCGGGACCGCCTAGAGGTTGCGGTGGCCGACCTCGCCCCTCGCCTGAGGGCCGTGGTGGTCCTGCGCGACCTCTACGACTTCAATCACGCTGAGATCGCCGACCACCTGGGCATCTCGGAGTCGGCGGCCAAGGTTCGGCTCCACAGAGCCCGCCGTCAACTGCGTACTCAGATCTTCCCGCTTCCGGGCGAGGCCGACGACGGCGACGAGCGGAAGGACCAGGCCCATGCCGTGTGACGTGATCTCCGAGGAACTGGCGGGAGTGATCGACGGGAGCAGCCGACTCGATCGCACTCAGCGACGACACGTGGAGCGCTGCCTGCGCTGCCAGGCCGAGCTGGCCCAGTACCGCAAGCTGCTGCGGGCCATGCATGCCCTACGGGCCGAGGTGGCTCCTCCCCCGCCCGGGTTGCTGGGCGACATCCTGTGCCACCTGGAAGAAGCAGGCGGGCGCAGTGCGGTCCGGGCCTCGTTGACAGGGCGCAAGGTGGCCTACATCGGCGGCATCGCCGCGGCAACGGCGGCGGCTGGGGCAGGGGCCGTGATCGTACTGGCCACCCGGGGCCGCAGAGGCCGCCTCCCCCTAGCGGGCTGAAAACAGCGAAATGGCGTAGATTTTGGTTGCTGGGCAACCAAGATCTACGCCATTTCAGCGTTTTAGCGGGCCAGACAGGTCAGTTCTGGATTTTGATCTCGATGTCGACGCCGGCAGGCAGATCGAGGCGCTGCAACGAGTCGACGGTCTTCGCGGTGGGATCCACGATGTCCAACAGACGCTTGTGAACCCGCATCTCGAAGTGCTCGCGAGAGTCCTTGTACTTGTGAGGCGACCGAATCACCGTGTACCGGTGCTTCTCGGTCGGCAACGGGATCGGACCCCGCACCGTGGCCTGCGTACGCAACACCGTCTCCACGATCTTCTTCGTGGACACATCGATGACCTCATGGTCATAGGCCTTCAGGCGGATCCGAATCTTCTGCTTCTCAGCCATCAGGCCACAACTTTCCAATTGTCAAAGACGAACGAACACCAAACCACCCCAACACCAACCCTCCAAGAGGACAGCGCCGGGGTGGTTTCAAAGGACTAACCCAAAATCTTGGTAACCCGACCAGCACCAACAGTGCGGCCACCCTCACGGATAGCGAAACGCAGGCCCTCGTCCATGGCGATCGGAGCAATCAACTCCACGGTCATCGACGTGTTGTCACCAGGCATGCACATCTCGGTGCCCTCAGGCAACGACACAGTCCCAGTCACATCAGTGGTCCGGAAAAAGAACTGAGGACGGTAGTTACCAAAGAACGGCTTGTGACGGCCACCCTCTTCCTTGGTCAACACGTACACCTCGCCCTCGAACTTGGTGTGAGGCGTGATCGACCCCGGCTTGCACAACACCTG
>JBDTBS010000206.1:0-3074 GCA_039924035.1 Aquihabitans sp.
GGTGATGCCGGCCCACTGCAGTGCTCCGGCGGCGATGGGTATGGCCAGCACGTTGTAGCCGGCGGCCCAGGCCAGGTTCTGGACCGATTTGCGGTGGTTGGCCTCGGAGAGCCGGATGATGGAGGTGACGCTGCGGGGGTCGTTGCTGACCAGGATCAGCCCGGCCGACTCGATGGCTACATCGGTGCCCGCACCGATGGCGATGCCCACATCGGCTCGGGCCAGGGCGGGGGCGTCGTTGACCCCGTCACCGACCATGGCCACGCGCAGACCTCGGTCTTGGAGCTCGGCGACCTTGGCGGCCTTGTCCTCGGGGAGCACCTCGGAGAAGACCTCGTCGATGCCAAGATCCGCGGCCACCGCGTCGGCGACCTGGTGGGCGTCACCGGTGATCATGACCACCTGGCGACCTCTCGCATGGAGTTGGTCGACAGCTTGGCGGGCTTCGGGGCGGACCTCGTCCTCGACGGCCACCGCACCCAGCACGGACTGCTGGTCCGACAGGTAGAGCACCGACGATCCCCGGTCCTTCCACTCCCCGATGGTGGATGCCATGGAGTCTGGAACGGTGAGCGAGGCCTCGTTCAACATCGCCGGACCACCGACCCAGTAGTCGACCCCGTCGATGGTGGCTTCGACACCACGTCCCGTCAGGGACCGGAACCCGGTCGCCGACGCCACCCCGGACCGCTCGTTGGCGGCGTTGACGATGGCGCGGGCCAGGGGGTGTTCGCTGTCGGCCTCCACCCAACCAGCCAGGCGCAGCACCTCGTCATCGGTCTGTCCGTCGGCCGCAACGACGGCCACCACGACGTGTTCGCCCTTGGTGAGGGTGCCGGTCTTGTCGAACAACACCGCATCGACCTTGCGACTGGACTCCAGCGCCAAGCGGTCCTTGATCAAGATGCCGTTGCGGGCCGCCATCGCGCTCGACAACGCGGTCGTGAGCGGGATGGCCAGACCCAGGGCGTGCGGGCACGAGATGACCAGCACCGTCACCACCCGCACCACAGCCTCATCGGCCTCACCGAGCAGGGTCCACACGATGGCGGTGATGATCGCCGCACCCAACGCCACGTAGAACAACAGCGCTGCGGCCCTGTCGGCCAGCACCTGGGTCCGCGACCGCGACTGCTGCGCCTCGACCACCAAGCGACCGATCCCAGCCAGGGCGGTGTCGTCACCGATGGCGGTGACCTCGACCCGCACCGCCGAGTCCGTCGACACCGAACCGGCCACCACCGCATCGCCGGTGGCCTTGGGAACCGGCTGCGACTCACCGGTGATCATCGACTCATCCAGCTCAGCTGCGCCCTCGACGATGGTGCCGTCAGCGGGGATCCGGCTACCAGAACGCACCAACACCACATCACCCGCCTGTAGCTCGGCCACCCGGACCGTCTCCACCGAACCATCAGCGGCGACCCGCTCGGCTTCATCAGGCAACAACTCCGCCAGCGCCCCGAGCGCATCCTGAGCGGAACCGAGAGCCTTCATCTCCTGCCAATGCCCCAACAACATGACCGTGATCAGCGCACCGAGCTCCCACCAGAAGTCCAGGTGGAACCAATCCAACGACGTGGCCATCGACGCCAGATACGCAACGCTGATCGCCATAGCGATCAACAACATCATCCCCGGTTGGCGATCCTTGGCCTCCTGCACCCCACCAGACAGGAACGGCCAGCCACCCCACACGAACAAGAACGTGCCCAGCACCGGCCCCACCAGACTGACCCCGGGAAAGTTCAACTCGTAGCCGAACCAGTCCATGACCATCTGACTGGTCACCACCAACGGCACCGTGATCAGCAGGCTCCACCAGAACCGCCGACGGAACATTTCCACGTGATCCCCATGTCCGCCATGACCGTCGTGATCACCGTGGCCGTTGTGGTCCTCGTCACCTGAGCTCGCGCTCTGATCATGATCCGGGGGGTTGGTAGCGGCGGGCTTCGGCGCCGATGGCGAGTGGCCGTCGGAGCCGTTTTCAGGCTGAGCTCTGTCCATCATCGGGATCTCCTTCGAGCGAGAGGGCCAAGTCGCCTTCCGACGAACCAGGAGTGCTACACGCTGTCGTAGCATAGGGCTACCCGGCCCTGGCAGTGACGTAGCTAGGTTTCATGAATCGATCGATGGAGGTTCCGGTGAAGCAGCGCCGACCAACGGGTTCGCTTGAAACCGAGACGCTCAAGTGCCTGTGGCGTAGTGGCACGCCCCTGAACCCTCGAGAGGTCCAAGCGGCCCTCGGCGATGACAGCCTCGCTTACACCACCGTCATGACGATCCTGACGAGGCTCTGGCGCAAGGGTCTCGCCCACCGCACGAAGCAAGGACGGGCCTTCGCCTACACCGCGGCCATCACCGAAGCCGACCTTGCCGCCACCAAGATGCAGGCCATGCTGCAGTCCGTAACGGACCGCCAAGCAGCCATGAGCCGCTTCGTCGATGGCCTCGCACCTCACGAAGCCGAAGCGCTTCGCGACGCTCTGGAAAAGCTCGAGCAGTGAACTTCACGCTCATCGCTCCCCTGCTCCTGACGGTGCTCGGCGTCGGCGCGGCTGTTTTGATGCCGAGGTCGATGCGACCATCAGTCGCGGCACCGGCCATGACCGCGATAGTCCTGGCCGCGGGCACTGCGATCATCGGCGGCACCGTCCTGATCGCATTGGCCGGTCTCTCCCCGTTTCACGATGTCGCCGAGCGGGCCGGGTGGTGCCCGGGCCTCCACGCCGATGACCACGGCGTCCCCGTAGCGGTCGCCCTCACTGCGGCAGCCCTACTGGGAACATCGTTCGTTCGGGGGCGTCGCTATCTCCGAGCTATGCGGAGTCATCACGCCGCGTTCGCCGACGTCGAAGGCATCACGATCTTGAACACCGACGAGCCCATCGCCGTCGCGGTCCCCGGCCGACCCGGGGGAATCGTTGTCGGTTCCACGCTGATGAACATCCTCGATCACGACGAACAGTCCGCGCTCCTCGCCCACGAACAAGCCCATCTCACGTTCAACCACCACCGCTACGTCCACACCAGCGGACTCATCGCCGCCATGTTCCCGCCGCTGGCCCCAC
>JBDTBS010000207.1:0-9206 GCA_039924035.1 Aquihabitans sp.
GGGCCCGTCCGCGTTCAGCGCCTCCTCCGGCTGCAGAATAGGGCTCTAACGGGGCGCCAGATCCAGCCTTCGGCGTCCGTGATGTGGGCGTTGGCGAGAAGCCTCCGCTGCTCCTCGCTGAATGTTCTGGCGAGCAGTATCGCTCGAGCGCTCTCCTGCCATTCCGCTCGGCTCATTGTCGTCCGCGGCCGCCCCTGGCTGTGCGCAGGCAATGTGATACCTGATGTGTTTGTTTCCGTGTCCAACTACGAATTGCGGTCAGCGCGCCAAGAAAGCGGCCTCAGCCTGGCCGCGGTGGCGCGTGCGGCTGGTACATCGGCGACCAACGTCTCGGCCTACGAGCGGGGGGCCAAGCGGGCCAGTGATGCCACCAGAGCGCGTCTTTGGGCGGCGGTTCAAGCCGGTTCTGATAGTCCCATCCACCGCAACCACCTCGTCACCGTTCCTGCGGCCGCGGCGGCCATCCGGTCCGGGCTTCGACGCGGCTGGTCCACTGCCGACCTGCTGCGAGTCGTGCGAGAGCTCCGTTCCAATGCCAGTCACCTCGGCAACGATGCCGATCGCGCTGCCTTCTACGCACAGCCGTCGACCACGGGTGACCGCCGTTGGGATGCACTTCTCGCCAGCGTCACCGAAATGGATGCACCCCGCGACCGACGAGAGGTTCCAGCGTGGGCTCGTGGACATGAGCTACCGCACCTGTGGTTCGTCGGTTCAAGTCCGAGCCTGCACCCGCACGCTCTCGTGCACACGCCATCAGCGCTAGCGGTCAGAGGCATCGTTCTCGATGGAGCCTCGCTGGAGTCGGTGTGAGTGCCGAAGGACCGCTCCTCGACGCCGATCAGATCCGCGATCTGCTGACCGAGCTCGGCCGCCGGCTCCATGTTCGCGGGATAACCGCTCGGGTCTTCTTGGTCGGTGGAGCGGCCATGGCGCTCGCCTACAACACCCGACGAGCCACTCGTGATCTAGACGGTGTTTTCGAACCGAAGACCGAGATCTACGCCGAAGCATCCCTGATGGCCCGTGAGGTCGGCTTGCCGCCGGACTGGTTGAACGATGGTGTGAAAGGCCTGCTCCGGGACCGGTCTGCCGCTGAGGTCGGTAGCTACTTCGATGCCGAGGGCATATCGGTGGGTGTGGCCAGCGCTGAATACTTGTTCGCCATGAAGGCATTCGCAGCGCGGGAAGAGGTCGACACCGAAGACCTCCGGTTCCTTGCCCGACATCTCGGCCTCCGAAACGCCCGTGAGGCCATCGACTTGGTCGAGCGGTTCTACACGCCGCATCGACTCAAGCCAGTCACGCAACACCTGATCGAGGATCTCTTCGCCGCGGGGTAGTGATAGCGCGCCCGCAGGGAGACGAGAAAGGTGCGGGCACAGCGATCTCGGCGGATACCGGTGCCCACACGGCCTGGTGCTGCGGTACAACGGTGTCATGGTCACTCGGCGCGAGCTGTGGCCGCCCGAGCGCGAGCCACGGCAACGTGGATCTGGTCGCTCTGGTGCTCTCCAACCAAGGCTTGACCACTCGCTGTCTCGGCGTGGTTTCGGGCCCGCTCTGTAGCCCGTTCGATGCTGGCGATGAGTTCCTCGACATGGCCAGTCATGGCCTCGACGAAACGGCGGTGGGTTGCGGCCAGCCGGGTGGATATCTCGGACCGGGCACGGCCGGCGTGCTTGTCGAGTTCGTCGGCCAGCCGTCGTTGGGCGGCGGTGAGCAGACGGTGGCGGACGAACGGGTGGGGGAGCAACAGTCGCAGCGCTCGCCAGAGCGGTGCGTCGGGTAGTTCTGGCCGGAAGAACAGATACCAGAACCGATCCGGTTCCTCGGCCACTGCGGGAGTGGGTACCGGGCGAAGTCGTGCCCCGAAGGTCTCGGTGGCGATGGCCCGGATGGCGTCTGCTCGGGCCTGGACCCGGCCCACGAAGTCGTTGGCGGCGATGTCCCACGCCTTCTCGACGCGCTCGACTGCTTGGGGTCGCAACTCGTCGAAGCGGGCCTCGACGAGGGCTTGAACCTCCTGGTCGAGTGCACCCTCCAGTTGTCGGAGCGGCCTTTCTGCCGCAACAGCTGCGAACCGTTCGCCAACATCGGGAACAGGCAAGCGCCCTTCCCGGGCCAGCCATGCAGCGAGATCGGCGTCGATGGTCTTCACGGCCTGGGCCAGCAGGGTCGTGTCCTCGGCGAGTTTGTGACGCTGGGCATCGGCAGCTTGTTCGAACTGCGTGATCCGGCGCATCAACTCCTCCAAGGCCAGCCCAGAAGTAGCGGTGGTCAACTCGTCGGCATCGGCAAGGTCGTCGGCCAACCGGCGAACGGCCACCGCGAATGCTTGCTGACGAGCTTCGACCAGCTCATGATCCACGAACTGGCCCAACGCGGCGGTCAGTGCGGTCATCCCGGCATCGCCCTGCCCGTCGGGCTCGAGTTGTCCTTGCAAGGAAGAGCGCGCCGATGTGGCGAACACAGGGTGACGAACGCCGGTCGCAGCCTCGACCGCTTCGCTCACGAAGGCCACCGCTTGGTCGACCTCGGACTCGCTGAGGTGGTCTGCTCGGTTCAAGGCAAAGAAGGTGGCGGTGGAACGCTCAGCAACGACATCGAGCAGGCGGCGTTCGGCGGCGGTCAGCGGGGCGTCGGCGGAGAGCACCACCAGGGCCCCTTCTGCCTCGCGGATGGTCGCCATCGCGGTGGTGTCGTTGTGCTCGAAGATGGACTCCAGCCCGGGTGTGTCGATCAACGTCACTCCCGGTTCGAGCAGCGGCGACGGCACCGTGACGGTCACTCGGACCACGTCCTTGGTGTTGTCGGGGTTCTCCTCTTCACTCACCCACAGGCCGAGCATTCCGGCCGTTGGGGTCTCGACGCCCCCATTGGCCAGTTCGACCCTGGCTGCCACTGCGGGACCGTGAATGACCTCGGTGGCGATGGCGGTAACGGGCAACACGCCGATGGGCAGGAGCTCGGCCCCGACAAGAGCGTTGATGAGCGTGGACTTGCCGTTGCTGAACCCTCCGCACACCGCGATTCGAAATGCACCTTCGCTCAGGCGTTCCGCCAGTGATTCAGCTCGCGCCTCGAGCACCGGATCCAAGCCCACCGACGCATCGAGCAGAGCCTGCACCGCTCCGAGGAGATCCACGATCGGCTCGGCAGGGTGAGATGTTGCTGGAGTGGTAGGTCGAGATTTCACGAAGATCGGCCTTTGGATCGCTTGTAGGGGCCGTCAGCCGGAGGCATCCAGAGATTTTAGGTGAGGCAATGAAGGAGGCCTCCCGGAGGTTCAGACGCCAGGTAGCCGGACGGTCGCCACTTTCGATCAGTCGTCACCAGGCAAGTCGTTCGGTTCGCGTGGCATCGTCGGCGGTGGGTTGGGCCATGGCGACGAGCCCGCCGACCAGAGCTGACAGGAGGGGTATGGCGATGAGCCCGATCAGCACGACGGCGGGGATCGTGAAGGGGATTGGGTCGAGGGTTACGCCATGGTCGAAGCGGCCGTCGGTGTTGTAGCGGTGGAGGCCCCAGGCCGTGCCGGCCAGCCCGATGGCGGCCCCGCTGGCCGAGGCGGTCAGGCCGATGCCGAGTCCGCGAAGGGCGGTGATCCATGCTCTGCCCGCCCGGGACATGCCCAAGAGGTGGAGCACCTCGTCCTCGCGTCGGTGAGCGAGGGCCATGGCGATCTGCGCGAGCAGCACGGCAGCGAGGGAGATGAGCCCGACAGCGGTCGCAAGCTCGATGGCCTCACCGGGAGTTCGAACCGATACGGCGCTGAGGTCGTCGGTTCGGTTGGCGTTGGTGATGGTGAGGCGTTCAGGAGCGTCGCCTCTGGTCACCTCCCCCTCGGTGGCCTTCGTCAGCGCGGTGACGATCCTGTCGCTGGGCCGGGAATTGAACCGCAGGAGCACACGGTTCGGAGCCAACCCGGTCGCCACTGCCTCAGCCTTGGTGCCCGGAGTTGTCGACACCCCAGTCGCGGGGACCAGGTCGGGCGGGACGAGCACGGCGGGTAGCCCGATCACGACCTGGCCCGGGTGGAGAAGGCGAGCGGGCAGGTGGACATCCAGGTCACGGGATCCCGAGGGTGTGTCGTGCACGAGGCGGACGGTCCCGTCGCTATAGGGGAGGCGGGCATCGAGGAGGAGGACCTCGCTGCCTGAGGCGAGAGCGGGGTCCTCGCCCAGCGCGGCGAGTAGGTCGGGGGTGGCTGTCGTAACGGATCTGGCGGATTGGTCGAACAGGGTGAAGCCGCCGGCGTCGGTGGCATTGCCGAACACGGGTTGTCCGGTCAGGACTTCGAGGTCGAGTGTGGTGATGCTCACCAGCGAGGCCTCTGGAGCTACCGATCGAACAGCCTCGACAAGTGCGGTCTGTCGGGTATCGAAGTCGGGCACGTGCTCGGGATCGTCCAGGATCTGATCGAGAGGAGAGGTGGTGATGATGAGTTGGTCGCCGGACGTTCCGGAGGTGATGGACCCGAGGGACCCGATGGCATCGACGGCATCGATGCGGGCCTGTTCTCGTAGACCGAGGCCGATGCCCAAGACAGATTCCACGGTGAGCGCACAGGTGGCCATGGCGACGACCACGAATGGCACGAGGAGGGCGCGACGTTCGCGAAAGACCAATCCGGATGCCACGCTCACCGATGTCGATGGCACAGCAGATGCAGCACGTGCTGCCGCGCCGATGGCGACCGGGGCCACGATGGTGAGCCCGACGAACACGACGAAGTAGCCCACCGGCAAGCTGGAGTCGAGTCCGAACCCGCTTTTGGAACCCGTGGGCAGCCATGCGCCGCCCACGATCAGCAGGAGACCGATGCCGGCCCGCCAGCGTCTGGCTCGGATCGACTTGTTGAGGGAGCGTCGGCTTCGTTCAGGGAGGCGCGCCCCAGCGGTGATCCACGCGCCTACGGCAGGAAGCGCGAAGGCGACGAAGAGAGCGAGCGCGAGATCGTCCACGTAGGCCGGTCCCGGATCATGCAAGCCGTAGAGGGTCCCGATGGTGGCTCCGACCCAGGCCGGCACGGTGACGGCCAGAACTGGCGCGAGCCACGCGGTCAAGCGGACCCGGCCTCGACGCCAACCCAGACGCAGGAGGATGTCGGCTTCGTGGCGTTGTTCGGGGTGGGTGCCGGCGGCCAGCGTGGCGGGCACGGCGATCATGGCCAAGACCATCCAACCGCGGAGATCCGAACCCGCGGGTCCGAGTTTGGCGACGAGGGCGAAGCCGCCGATGAGGCCGGTGACGGCCCCGACGACAGGGGTGACCCGGTGGCGTTGGAGGTCACGCATCGCCATGCGGACCATGGATGGCACGCCGAACCACCGTGGTCCCCTGGGGGCGGCTGAGCCAGAGGTACGGGTGAAGACCTGTGTGCTCACCAGCCGCTCCTCGGTCTAGGTGCCGTCGAGTCGGTCGGCGCGTGGGCGGAATGCCATGCGGGTGGTGTCGGGAGCGATAGAGCTGGCTCGATCCGGTCAACGATGACACCGTCGCGCAGCACGATCGTGCGATCGGCCCAGGAGGCCTGCTGGCTGTCGTGGGTGACGAGCAGAACAGCCCGACCCTCCTGGGCCAGGTCGGCCAATAGGTGGGTGACCTCGTCGGCCGAGGTGCGGTCGAGTGCTGCGGCGGGTTCGTCGGCCAGAAGGACCGGCCGCTCCCCGGCGATGGCGCGGGCGATGGCAACTCGTTGCTGCTCGCCGACCGACAGCTGTTCGGCCGGGATCGAGCCAAGGTCGGCCATGCCCACTCGGTCCAGCGAGGCCATGGCTCGTTTGATGGCCTGGTGATGGCGGACCCCGATCAGGTCGAGCGCCAAGGCGACGTTGTCGACCGCGCTCAGGCCAGCGAGCAAATTCAGGCGTTGGTGTACGACCCCGACGGTGTCTCGGCGCCGGTCGGCCCACCAGCCAGGTCGTAGAGATGGTGGAGACTGACCGTTCACGGCTACCGAGCCGCTGGTTGGGTTGATCAGCCCGCAAGCCAGGTTGATCAAGGTGGACTTGCCCGAACCACTGGGACCCATGACCGCCACCATCTCGCCTCGTTCGGCGCCAAAGGTGATGTCTTTGAGGATCGTTCGCGGCGTTCGTCCATCATCGACCATGACCGTCACCGCCCCGAAGTGAACTCCGGTTTCGAACTGGGGATTGGCGTGTTTCTGGTTCATCGCAGGGTCTCCAGGTGTCGGGCCAGCCGCTGTTCACAGCGATCCAGCCATTGCAGGTCGGCCTCGAGGCGCGCCACGAGGGCATCGGTCACCAGGTGGTGGGCGAGGGAGGCGGTCATCTCGGGGGTATCGCGCTGCTCGCGTCGCAGATGTTGCAGGCGGGACAACAGGGCGTGGCGGTGGTCGGCGATCACTCGGGTGGCCGCGGCTGGATCGTGGGCGGCCAGTAGCACCTTCATGAGCAGTTCGTCGCGGTGCGGTTCGGCGGTCCACGACGAAGCATCGAGCCAGGCCCGGAGCTCGGCCTGGCCAGCATCAGTGATCCGGTACAGGCGCCGTCGGCCCGATGGATCGTCGGGATCGTCGTCGGCATCGACGAGCCCGTCTCGTTCGAGGCGATCGAGCGTCGTGTACACCTGCCCGCTGTTCAGTCGCCACAGTTCGTCGGTTCGGGCTTCGAACTCGGCCCGCAGTTCATAGCCGTGCCGGGGCTTGTCGGAGAGGAGGGCCAAGAGGCCTTCACGCACTGCCATGGCAATGACTATCTAGTAGTCACTACTCAGTAGTCAAGGATCTTGTGATCTTGTGAGGCACGGAAGGGCGGTGCTGTTGGGTCTCACCGTTGGTCGGCCGGTTGACCCGAGGCGATCTGTGGCGTGTAATGGGGCACCGTCACTTTACGTTGTTCACCTCTAGGAGCTTCCGACCATGCCGCTGCCCCGCTCTTTGTTCTCGGCTGCCACTCCGGCCGACCACGATCTGGCGGTGCAGCACGGCTCCTGGCCGGCTGGCCTCACCGGCGAACTGGTCCTCAGCGCGCCCCATCCCGACACGTTCGACAGCCCACACCCGTTCTTCGGTGACGGCATGACCTACCGACTCTCGCTCGAAGCCGGCCGCCACGGAGCTGGCGACGGGCAGTTCGCTTGGCGACAGAAGAAGATCGCCTCACCGTCGGCTCGTCTGCGGGTCAAGCGGCCCGACGTGTTCACCGGGACCATGATCGGCATCCAGTCGCCGTTCGGGCACTCCAACGCATCCAACACCGCGCCCTTGCCCTGGGGCGACCGGTTGTTCATGACCTGGGACGCCGGCCGGCCTGTGGAGATCGACCCCCTCACGCTCGACTACCTCGGCGATGTTGGCCACCGTTCGCAGTGGCAGGACTTGGAGGTCACTCCTCAGCCCCTGCTGCCCATGGTGATGAGCACCGCTCACCCGATCATCGACCCCGACCGGGATGTCATGTGGACGGTGAACACCCACTGGGGGTCGCTGAGGATCGCCCGCTGGGACGGCGACGGCGCTGTGCAGCAGTGGCCCATCACCGGGGGACTCATCCCCCAATCGGTCCACACGATCAGCCAGACCAGGGACTGGCTGATCGTGGCCGACTGCGCCTACAAGGTGGAAGCCCAGACCCTCTCGGGAGGCAAGCGGACAGTGCCCACCAACCCGTCGGGTCCGGTGTACCTGATCCGCAAGGACACCCTGGAGGTCACGCCGGTGGGTGGCGAGGTGTCGTGCCAGGTCTTCGAGATGGCCCCGGAGGTCAACCACTACTACGCCACCTACGACGACACCGACGGCATCGCCATCCTCTTCGAGCACACCGAATCTGCCGACATCGCCATCACCCAGGGTGCTGGCGACCTCGATGCTCTCGGCCATCCGTGCGACCCGGCCTTGCGGGGCCTCTACGGGTTCCCCATGAGCCCGGACCGCACATCGATGGTGATCCTCGACCCCAACAAGGGGGAGATCGTTCACCGTGCCGAACAGCGCGACCCCGAGCGGCTCTGGAGCCGCCAGCTGAACGCCATGGACTGGAGCACCGAAGGGCGGATGAACCCCACGGTTCACCACACGGTCCACCATGGGTTCCGGCCCGAGGCCATCACCCAGGAGATGCTGGCTCTCTACGGCGATCGCGTCGACCGTTCGATCATGCCGGCCGAGGAGACGACGCCGGTTGTGGTCACCACCGCGATGCCCGATCTGGAGATCAGTGCGGTGCACGAGTTGGCCATGGACGACTTCCCGTCGTCGCCGATCTTCGTACCTCGCGGCCCGGGGGTAGATGCGGGCAGCTCTCGCTACGCCGGTTCGGCTCCTGGTGGTCATGACGGCTGGGTGGTGGTACCGATCATGAACGACGCCGGATTCCGGGTGGAGTGCTTCGATGCTGCCGACGTGAGCCGCGGCCCGATCGCCACCCTCGCCAAGCCCGGCATGACCGTGCCGTTCGTGCTGCACTCAGCCTGGATGCCCCGGGCTGTCGGGGCCACCGAACGTCAGCGAAACCGGTTCAGCAGCGAACTCGACCGCATCGGTGAGTTGCCTGACGACCTGGCCGCCGTGGCCCGCGAGGTAGCGAGGGAGATCGACGGCGGCGTACCCATGGATTGACCGGCGGGCCGCTCAGTCGGCCGCTCAGTCGGCCGCTCAGTCGGTAGGGGAGTCTCCGAGGTATCCGGCTTCGATCCGGTCGGCATCAGCGGCGAGCTCGGCTGCCGTGCCGTGGTGGGCAACCCGGCCGCCACTGAGCAAGTAGGCGCGGTCCGAGATGGACAGGGCCAGCGACACGTGCTGTTCGACCAGCAGGATCCCGGCCCCTGTCTCGTCGGCGATCGAGCGCAAGACGGGGAGCAGTTCTTCCACGATGATCGGGGCCAGGCCCAGGCTCATCTCGTCGACCAGCAGCAGGCGGGGCCGGCCGATCACGGCCCGGGCCAGAGCCAGCATCTGCTGTTCCCCGCCAGAGAGCAGTCCGGCGTTGCGATCGAGCACCTTGGTCAGCGCCGGGAACCATCCCATCACCTCGTCGAGGTCTGATGGTCCTCGCCGCCGCTGACCCAATCGGAGGTTTTCCGCCGCCGTGAGGTCGAAGAACAGGCCCCGGTCCTCGGGCACGTGGGCCAACCCCTGGCGGGCCAGGCCCCAAACTCCGGCGGTCCGGTTGCATCGCCCGGCGTGGACCGGTTGGCCGAACGCCGAGATGGTGCCGTCGAGCCGCGGAAGTAGT
>JBDTBS010000208.1:0-6768 GCA_039924035.1 Aquihabitans sp.
TCGACCAGGTTCAGCTCCACCGTCCAGTCGTCGCAGCGCAACACCAACAGAGGGTCTCGGTGATCTTCGTCCATCTGGCCGAAAAGCCGTCGCATCTCATCCGGCAGGTCGGGTTCTTCGAGAGCGCGCTCGAAGGACGAGTCCGGTACGTCAGCGGGAGCCACGACCAGAATGGTCACACCGGCTTCGATCAGGGTGGGGTCGGAGATGAGCTGAGGCTCGGTCAGCTCGGCCAGGGGGATTCGCAGCACCGCCGAAGTGGGTCGGGACAAGGTGACTCCTCTGATTCGCCCGGTGTGAAGGTCCTGTTGGTGGTGCGATAGTTCAGTGATGTTGAAGGTTCTCGATACGAGCAGGGTCGGTAGCCCTTGCAAAATCGGAGCCTACGCGTGCGCACATGCTCGTCGTCGCCTGCCAGTGGTGAAGATGAACCAAGCGGGCAGAGGTGGGCACCAGGGGTAGACGACATCCGGGGCACAACTTGGGCACAACTGGGCACAGAATGGGCACAAACGGGGTGGTTCAGTTGTGCCCAGGTTGGTACGGGTCGGTACTCGTTGGCACCACCGACCTGGCCGGAAAAACGACGGAGCCCCTGGTCAGGCACACCTTTCGGGTGCTCACCAGGGGCTTCGCTTCTCGTACCCCCAACGGGATTCGAACCCGTGCCGCCACCTTGAGAGGGTGGTGTCCTAGGCCGCTAGACGATGGGGGCAGGACTTTTGACTTGAATGCTGACCTAGCGGCCAGCGTGGCTCGGGGGGGAGGACTCGAACCCCCAAAGGCAGCACCAGAAGCTGCTGTGTTACCAATTACACCACCCCCGAACGAGGCGAACTGAAACACTAGCAACCAGCCCTGATGCACGGAAAACCAAACGTCGTCTGGCTGGGTCTGGCTGGGTCTGGCTGGTTGCCGATCGTATGGGACCCGTGGGCCGACGGTTCAGTCGCGAGGCGCTCTCAGTTCTGCCGCCTACGGTCGACGGCATGACTGTCGACGACGAACTGCTCAACCGGGTCACCTGGAAGATCCCCAACGCTCTGGTCCTGGTGGGGTCGGCGTCGGACGGCGAACGCAACGGCATGACCACCAGTTGGGTCACCCAACTGTCGATGCGTCCGGTGCTGATCGGTGTTGGCGTGGACAACACGGCCGTGACCCACTGTCTGATCGCTGGCGGTGGCTCGTTCTCGGTCAACCTCTGGAACTCGGAGGACACTCGGGTCTTCGTGAAGTTCTCGAAGCCGGCCAAGGACGACGGGTCCACGCTCAACGGTCGTCCGGTGCGCTCGGAGGTCACTGGGGCTCCGATATTCGACGAGGCCATCGCATGGATGGACTGCGAGGTGCGCCACACGCTCGACCTCGGTACTCACACGCTGTTCGTAGGTGAGGTGGTGGGTGCCGCGATCGCCGACGACGAAGCCCGGTCTGCATCCCTGAGCGACACCCGCATGAAGTATGGCGGCGTACCCCGCAAGGGCCACGGCGCCTGACCGAAGGTTGTCCACGGCCCGCCGACTCACTGAGCGCGACCGCGATCCCACGCAGTGTGAAAGATCAGAAATAGCATTGAAAAAGGTTGCGAGGCGAACACATGTTCGATATCATGCGAAGCATGAACCGGGCACGCGAAGGCAACTCAGGAGGCGAGATGTCGGGCTTCGACGTGCGCACCCTCCTGGCTGCTCAGCCCCAGGAGCTCACCGATGGCGAGGTGCTCGATGGAATGGTGGATCTCGTCACCCACATCGGGCAGGCCCAGGCCATGCTGGCCCGCATGACGGCCACGTTCGATACCCGAGCGCTGGCCAGCGTCGACGGAGCCCGGTCCACGGCCGGATGGCTGGCGGCCCGCACCGAGTTGCCCCGGTCTGCTGCCGCCAATCTGGTGCTCGCCGGCCGACGCCTCCGTCACTGCCCGGTGGTGGATGCCGCGGCACGGGATGGGCAGCTTGGTGAGGCGAAGGTTCAGATGCTGCTGGATGCCCGCGTCGATCTCGAAGACCTTTTCGCTGAGCACGAAGCGGTGATCGTGGCCGAGGTGGCTCCGCTCACCGTGGCGCAGGCCAGCGTGGTCATTAAGCAATGGCGTCAGATCGCCTTGGCCACCGTCGGTAACGACGACGGTCCTGAGCCGGGCGACGATTCCACCGGTAACGAAGTTCACCTGTCGCCCGCCTTCCAGAATCGCTGGCGGCTCGATGGCGATCTCGATGAACAGACCGGTGAAGGCATGGCCAATGCTCTCGATGCCTGGATCGACCGTCAGATCCGCAGTGGCGTGGTCGACCCCACCAACCGCTCCCGCTCCAGCCTTCGGGCCGAAGCTCTGGGCGCCCTCGTCGGCGTCGGTGCTGTCTCCGATGCGCCCCGCACCCAACCCCACGCCAGCGTTCGTTTCTCCTGGGATGCCGCAGACCTGCTCGGTCGGCCGGTTGCTTCCATGGCCGAACTGGCCCACCGTCGGTGCCTCACCGAGCGGGGCAGCGTACTGTCTCGCTCCGTCGCCGAGATGGCTCTGTGCAATGCCGACATCACCGACCTGCTGGTGGCCTTTGGCCTCGATGGTTCCCGAACGATCCTCGGAGCCACCCACACCCGGCGTCACGCCACCGACCACGAGCGGGCGGCGTTGGCCGAACGAGACCGTGGCTGCGTGTTCCCTGGCTGCGATGCGCCGATCGGCTGGTGCGATGCCCACCACACCATTCCCTACGAGGTTGGCCACCGGACGCGGCTCGACGAGCTAGTCCTGTTGTGCCCACACCACCATCGCCAAGTACATCGCGGCTTCACCCTCACCCGAAGTGGTACCGGCCACATACACGTGGCTCGGCCCGACGGTACCCGGTTGAGTCCGGAGCCACCGGGCGGCGAGACTCGGGTCGACCCCCGACGAAAGCTGCCGCCTCCGGTCACCCGGTTCACGGCCACGTTTGGGTCGGCCAGGGCGGCGGCCGACGAAAGCGCTGAACCGTTCGAGCCGGGCTACGAAGCCAGAATCGAAGCTCGCATCCGCCGGCGGTGGGATGAGCTCATGCCTGGTGCGGCCTGAGCGGAGCTCTCGTTACAAGTGAGCGGAGCTCTCGCTACAGGTGAGCAGAGCCTCTGGGTTCTGACCGGCCCCGTTCCACGTAGGATCAGGCCAGTCATCAGCCCTTAGGAGACATATGAACACCGACATCTTGGTCGGCCTCGACGGTTCCGAGCACTCGTTGCGCGCCCTGCGTTGGGCACTCGACGAAGCCGAGGTCCGAGGTAGCCGGGTCCGGGCCGTGCTTTGCTGGTCCTACCTCGGTCTGCCCGACTCGAAGCTGGGCGTAGGCACAACCGAGGAAGAGGCCACGGCTGCCCTCCGCGAAATGGTCGCCCCGGTGGCCGGAGACCGCATGAACCTGGTCGACCTGAAGCCGGTCAACGACCTGCCGGTGGCCGGCATGCTCGGCCAAGCCGAAGACGCTGGCCTCATGGTGGTCGGGTCACGGGGCCGTGGTGGCGTGAAGGGCCTCATGCTCGGTTCGGTCAGCCGCACCTTGGTGGAGCGCTCACCGATTCCGGTGGTCGTCGTTCCCGCCGAACGAACCGAAGCCTGAGCTACCAGCCCCGGTAGGTGGGGGAGCGTCGCTCGATGAACGCGGCCACGCCTTCGTTGGCGTCGACCGTGCCCATGTTCATCTCCTGAGCGGCCGCTTCCTCACCGAAGGCTGTGGCCCGGTCGCTGTCGAGCGATCGGTTCACCAGTGCCTTGGTGAGGGCGATGGCCCGGGTGGGGGCAACGGCCAGGCGGCCGGCCCACTCGTAAACCGTGGCCTCGAACTCGTCGCGGGGGACGGCCCGGTTGACCAGGCCGATGCGTTCGGCGTCGATGGAGGGGAGATCGTCGCCGAAGAACAGCAGTTCCTTGGCCTTTTGCATACCCACGATGCGGGGCAGCAGGTAGGCGCCGCCGCCGTCGGGTACCAGACCACGGCGGACGAACACCTCGATGAACCGGATGTCGTCGGCTGCGATCACCAGGTCGCAGGCCAGGGCGATGTGGGCGCCGATGCCGGCCGCGGTACCACCGACGGCAGCGATCACCGGCTTGCCGCAGTCCATGATCGAGGTGACTAGGCGCTGCGCCCCCTCACGGATCAGGCTGTCGATCTCGCCGACAGCCCGCTTGGGGGCGTCGTCGGGGCGGGGAGCGGGGGTGCGGGCGGCCCGAAGGTCGGCGCCGGTGCAGAAGGCATCGCCGGTGGCCCCGATCACCACGGTCCGGATGCCGAGGTCGGCATGAGCTTCGGCCAGCAGGGCGATGACCCGGTCACGCTGGTCAGGGCTGATGGCATTCTTCACGTCGGGCCGGTTGAGGGTGATCCAGGCCACGCCTCGCTCGTCGACGCGGTGCTGCACCTGCTCGGAGAGGGGGAGTTCGGACGACGGTGTGGACACAGATGGCTCCTGGCGGGGGACGACTGCGCAGCAGCGTAGTCAGGACCTGACGACCCGTCAGAAGATGCCGTCGGAGGAAGGTGTGACCAGGGATGACAGGGCCCGCCGATCCACCTTCTGCATGGCCGTCAACGGCAGTTGGTCGACCACGACGAGTGCTTCGGGGAGTTTGTGGCGTGACAGCACCTCGGCTCCGAAGGTCCGCAGATCTTCGAGGGTGGGCGGTGCCGCCTGGTCGGCGGGCACGACCACAGCCACGCCGACCTCGCCGAGCACGTCGTCGGGCCGGGCCACCACGGCCACGTCGTGCACCCCGGGATGGCCAGCCAGCACCGAGGCCACCTCGGCGGGGAACACGTTGTAACCACCGCGTATGTACATCTCACCCATACGCCCTGTGAGCACCAGTCGCCCGGTGGCGCTGATCCGCCCGAGGTCGCCGGTGCGCAGCCATCCGTCGATCAATACGTCAGCGGTGGCCTGTGGGTCGTTCCAGTAGCCCGACATGGTGGCATCGGAACGCAGCCAGATCTGGCCGGTCTGACCATCGGGAAGGGGGCGGTCGAGGTCGTCGCGGATCTCGACGGCGATCCCTGCCCGTGGACGGCCCACTGTGTGCAGGGCCTCCTCATCGGGGTCGTCGACCGAGGTCCCGGTCCCCACGCCGCCCGACTCGGTGGATGACCAGCGGATCGAGTAGCCGGCATCGAAGCGACGGCGGGCCTCGGTGACCAGTGCCGGCGGCGATGCTGCGCCGCCCATCACCAGGAGCTTCACGCACGACAGATCCCGCTGGTCGAAATCGGGGTCTCTTAGTAGCAAGGCCAGTTGCGGGGCTACGCCACCGATGGTGCCGATCTGCTCTCGCTCCACCAGGTCCAGCACGTCGGCGGCCCGCCACCGGTCGAGCAGGTGGGTGGTCGTACCCATGCGCAGGTACCACGGCAACTTGGTGGCGAACCCGACATGGGCGAACTGGGTGGACCCGTACTGGTGGATCGGGGTGTCGTCTCCCCAGGCATCGCCGACGTCGTAGCGGGTGACAGCGGCCAACTGCCGGTCGGTGAACCAGGCCCCCTTCGGGGTGCCGGTGGTGCCAGACGTGAACACGATCGTGGTGGGACGGTCGGGATCAGCAGCGAGCGGCTCGGGTCGCCCGCCGGCCACGGCCAAGGCTTCGACGGTGTCGACGTCGGCCATGACCAACCCAGGTTCCACTCGGTCCAGGCAGGCCGCCCGCTCTGCCTCGGTGAGCCGAGGGTTGACGCCAGCCATCGTTGCCCCGACCTTGGCTATGGCCACGTAGGCCACCACCCAGAAGGAACGCGACGGCAGGGTGAGGGCAACGACCGAGCCGATGCCGATACCCCGTCCCTGAAGGCCGGCGGCCACCTCGTCACTGCGCTCGTGGAGTCGGCGGTAGGTGAGCACCGAACCATCGGGGTCGACGAAAGCCGGGCGGTCACCGAAGCGATGGGCTGCCTCGCTCACGATGGCGGGCAAGTACGCGTGGGTCACCGGACCAATCCCTGACACGACGTCAGAGCGTACCGATGGCACGACGCAGCACGGTAACGGACACGGCATGATCGGGTGATGCCTGTTCCCGTTCGACGTCTGACCCTCGATCAGGCTCGCCGTATCGCCCTGGCCGCTCAAGGGTTCGCCGAGCCCCGGCCGAGCGGAACCGTCGACCGCCGCCACGGTCGTCGGCTCTTCGACCGGGTGGGCGTGGTCCAGATCGATTCGGTCAACGTGCTCTGTCGCACCCAGGAACTAGTGCTCTTCGCCCGACTCGGTGACCATCGACGGGATCTGATCCCGTCGATGACCGAGGCCGGTGATGTGTTCGAGTATTGGGCTCATGAGGCTTCGCACGTGCCCGTGGCTCTCCATCCGTTCCTGCGGTGGCGGATGGACGATGCCGCCGAAGGGCAGGGAATGTGGGGTCAGGTGGCCAAGATTCGCAACGACGACCCTGGACTGGTGGCCCGGGTGCTCGACCGGGTGCGGGAGGGCGCGTGCACCATCGGCATGATCGAGGAGGGTGTGCACGGGCAACGTCTCCGTCGCAGCGGGGGCATGTGGGGGTGGAACACCACCAAGGTGGCAGCCGAGTACTTGTTCTGGAGCGGGCAGATCACCGCGAGAAGGGGACCGAACTTCGAGCGGCTCTACGACCTACCCGAACGGGCCTTGGCCCCCGAGGTGCTGGCCTTGCCCACCCCGCCGCCGGCCGAGGCCAAGAAGAAACTGCTGATGGTGGGAGCCCGTAGCCACGGGGTGGGCGCGGCATCGGACCTGGTCGACTACTTCCGACTCAACGGG
>JBDTBS010000209.1:0-7312 GCA_039924035.1 Aquihabitans sp.
GGGCACCGGCTGCCAACGTGGCCGCGGCCACGGCCGGCTTGTAGGTATCGACGGACACCACCACATGGGGGAGTTCGGCCACGATGGCCTCCACCAGGGGCAGCACCCGGTCGGTCTCCTCGGATGGATCGACCTCGGCCACGTTGGTGATGCCCGATTGACCGCCCACATCGATCACCGTGGCCCCGGCCGCCACCATGGCGTGGACCTGCTCCAGGTGAGCGTCATGGGAACGATGACCAGGGTCCGAGAAGGAGTCCGGGTTGGCGTTCACGACACCCATGAGCACCGGCCGGCCCAGGTCGAGCGTGCGGTCGGCTAGTTGGAGGTCGGGTCGGAACCGGGGAGCAGCAGACATCGTTAGCGCTGGGCGATCAGCCGTTGAGACGGGCGTGGATGGGCTTGTGGGCCTTGTAGAGCTTCACGAACTCGCGGTACAGCGGTTCGTAGATGGCATTGGCCGCCGGATCCGGGTGGAACTCCCGGTCTACGGCCACGGCATGGTTGAGCTCGTCGAGGGTCCGGCGACCGAGCGCCAGCCAGGCCACGAATGCCGCACCTCTGGTGTTGGCATGCTGCGGTTCGGCCATCTGGCGGATCGTCCGGTTGCACACGTCGGCGTGCATCTGGCACCAGAGGTCCGACAGGGCGCCACCGCCGATGAAGTTGATCCCGGTGAGTGGTTGTTTGACGAAGTTCTCGACGGTGTCGAGTAGCCATCGGCTGTTGTAGGCCACGCCTTCGAACACCGAACGGACCAGGTCGGCCCGGTTGGTCAGCAGCGACAGGTTGTTCCAGCCGCCGCGGATCGTGTGGTCGTCGACCGGTGTGCGTTCGCCGTTCAGCCATGGCGTGAAGATCACGTTGTTGGAACCGACCGGGGACGTCGCGGCCAACGCGTTGGCCTCATCTAGGTCCTCGACCATGCCCGTCTGTTGCTGCAGCCAGAGCAGTGCCCCGCCACCGATCTCGTGTTCGTTGGCCAGGAAATATCGGCCTGGTATGGCCGACGGGAGGGCGGCCTGGTTGTGGAGCAGGTCGGTCTTCTTCTTGGGTAGATGGCACGACAACCACGACGAGGTTCCCATGTACAGGTGGCCTTCGAAGTCGCCGAGGGCTCCGGATCCGACCACTGCGGAGTGCACATCGCCGGTGGCCGTCACCACCTGGACGCCTTCGGGTAGTCCCCACTCGGCGGCTACGGACGGCAGCATCGGTCCGATCACCGAGGCCGACGGAACCAACGGGGGGAGCTGGTCCTCGGTGAGACCGCACCACTCCAGAAGTTGCGGGTCGTAGTGAACGTTGTTGAGATCACGGTTGTCGGTGAGCCAATGGGCCACGATCGAGTCATAGGACGCCACGACCCGACCGGTGACGCGCGCGTTGAGGTAGTCGCACGGTTCGAGGAAGGTGCGGGTGGCGGCGTACACGTCGGGACGTTCGTTTCGCAGCCACAAGATGTGGCCGATCGGATCCTTGCCGGAGTGGCTGGGCGCAGCGCCGGTGCGCGACAACCAGTGCTGGAGGCGGCGTGGGTCGTAGCCAGCCACGTTGATCCGGCCGGTGACGAGATCCTTCACGTATGGAGCCCCACGCGAGTCCATCCAGATGACCGCCGGGTAGAGGTGCTTGCCCTCCCCGTCGACGGCCACCGTGCCCGACCACTGGCTGGTGATCGACAGGGCCACCACGCTCTCGACAGGGGCGTGACCACCGTCGAGCAGGCGACGGACAGCGGTGGTGATGGCCGACCACCAGGCATCGGGATCCTGTTCGGCAGCCCCGCCACCCATCACGTTCACCGGCGTGGCTTCGGACGCGTGGGCGGTGATGCGACCGTCGACGGTGACCAGAGCGGCCTTGGGGCCGCCGGTCCCCAGGTCGATGGCCAGCACGTGCTCGGTGGTCAATGCAGCTCCCCTTCACCGTTGGTCGTTCGGCAGGCGAGCCTACGATGCCCGGCTCCGCTCGATGGTGCCCTGGCGTCGAACCCCCGTGACGCGCGTGCGAGGCTGATGGTCTATGACCGAGCTAACCAACGTCATCCCTTCGGTCCCGGCTGACGAGCTGGCTCCGGCCAACGAGTTGGCGGACGCCCTGGTGGCATCTGTCCAGACCACCGTTCGGGGCAAGGACGAGGTCGTTCGCCTAGCGGTCGTGGCCTTGCTGGCCGGTGGGCATCTGTTGCTCGAAGACCTGCCGGGAACAGGCAAGACACTGTTGGCCAAAAGTCTGGCTGCTTCGCTCGGCGGGCGATTCGGCCGGGTGCAGTGCACCCCGGACCTGCTTCCCAGCGACATCACCGGTACCTCGGTCTACATGCCTGGCGATGGGTCCTGGACGTTCCGGCCGGGCCCGTTGTTCGCGAACGTGCTGCTGGTCGACGAGATCAACCGGGCCTCCCCTCGCACCCAAGCAGCCCTGCTCGAACCGATGGAGGAACAGCAGGTCAGCGTGGATGGAACCACCCACCTGCTACCCGACCCCTTCTTCTGCATCGCCACCCAGAACCCGTTCGGGCAGGTGGGCACGTTCCCGTTGCCCGAGAGCCAACTCGACCGCTTCGCTCTCGTGATCTCGATGGGCCTGCCCGACCGGGCCGCCGAGCGGGAGATCCTCACCGGCTCCGGTGGCGCAAACGTGTTCGATGATCTGCGGGCCATCACCACCCCCGCCGAGGTGGCCGCCGCCATCAGCGCCGTTCAGTCGGTATACGTGGCCCCCGCCCTGGTGGAGTACGTCCTCGACCTGGCCGCGGCCTCCCGACGGCACCCGGAGTTGTCGGTCGGCGCCTCACCGCGAGCCAGCGTCGGACTTCTCCGAGCGGCTCGGGCCCATGCCGTGGTCGACGGTCGTGGGCATGCCACCCCCGACGATGTCCAGGCCGTGGTCCATGCCTCGTTCGCTCACCGGGTGGCGGTGGGGGGCACCGTGAACACCGAGTCGGCCCGTCGAATCCTGGCCGACCTGGTCGACGGCACACCCGTGCCCCGTCCCTGAGGAGTCGACCGTGGACGACCGGACTTCTCGTCCCTCGGTGTCGTCGCGCTCGGACCATACCGCCATCGGCCTCGAGCAGACGCCGGATCCGGAAGCGGCCGACGAGGTTCCTGATAGCCCCGATCTTTCGAAGAAGCCGCAGGGCGGGTTCGACCGGGTGGGCACCACCCGGTTCACCACGATGGGCACGGTGCTCCTCGGTGTGCTGATCCTGGCTGTGTCGGGACCGTTGTCGACCGGAGCCGCGAAGGTGGCAGGGCCAGCCTTCGGTGTGGTTTGGGTGGCGTTGGCTGCTGTGCAGGTCTTCGGTGTCGTCGGCCCCATGGTGCTGGTCCGGCGTCTACGAGTGACCGTGTCGGCCCCCCGAGACGCGGTGGTGGGGGAGACGGTGGACCTGACCGTGACCATCCAAGGGCTACGGGCCGAGGTGGAGACGAGGGCGCTGGATCCGACGGGTCCGTGGCGACGGGTGCGCCCGGGCATGCCGGTGCTGTTGCCCCATCTGGCCGACATGCGGGGCCTTTTCCATCATGTTCGGGTGGAGACAAGGGTTACGGCTCCTCTAGGGGTGCTGGCCGCACAGCGGGTCCACGAGGTGGAACTGCCGTGGGCCGTGGAGGTGGCTCCCCGCCCGCTCCAGGTCGAATGGTCGCCGGCAGAATCGCAGGCCGAGGGTGACGCCGACCCGGCATCGTTGGCCGCTCCCACCGGCGACCTGGTTCGCTCGGTACGGCCCTATGTGCCCGGTGATCCCCGGCATCTGGTGCACTGGCCTTCCACCGCCCGGACCGGGCAGTTGGTGGTCCGCGAGCTGGACACGCCAGCCCCGATTCGTCAGGCGGTGGTTCTAGATCTGACCGACCTCGGCAAAGAGACAGAACGGGCCGCCGCCTACGCGCTGGGAGCCTGTCTGGCGGTGCTCACCGCCGGCGGTCAACTGGTGGTTGCCACCCACGAAGCCGCTACCGGACCGGTGGTGGGCATCGTCGGTCACCCTGTCGATGCTGGCCGGAGGGTGGCCCGAGCGGTAGCGGGTCCGCCTGGCGAGGCCCCGGCCGGTTGGCCGGTCGTGGAGATCGGACGATGAGCGGGTCGCGGCGACAACCGTGGTTCGTGGTTCACCCGGATCGTCGAGCAGCGCCGGGTTGGCTGCGAGCCGTCATCGTGGTTGCCGCCATGGCCATGATGGCGGTGACCGGCCAGGCGGTGGTGGCCCTCGGTCACTGGGCGCCGACCACCGGACTGGTCCTGGGAGCGTTGGTGGCGGCCCTGGCGGTGCTCGGATTGCCATCGCTGGCCATGCGAACAACGGGCCGGGCTTGTGTCTTCGTGAGCGGTCTCACCCTGGTTCGAGTGGGCACGGTCGGTACGTCGTTGACGTCGGGGAGCCAAGCACTGTTGGTGTGGGTGGTCGGGGCCGTGGTCACCCTGGTGGCCACCGACCGGCTGGCCACGATGGTCCATCCGGTGGCTCCCGATGCCGACCCCCACACAGGCTTCGGGCCTGCGGATGGTGCGGTTGACGGGTTCCGAGGCAGTCGGCGCCGGCCCTTCGGGCTGGATCCCAACCGGTCGTTCACGGCCCAGGCCGGGGTGCTGGTCAGTGCCTTCGTACTGCTGGCCGCCATCCTGTTGGCTCCCGCGCTGGCCCAGTCGGTGACGGGAACGGCCGAACCGGGCGAGGGACCAAAGGGGCAGCCCGACCGGGGATCGACTCCCCTGCGATCGAGCAACGAACTCGACATGACCACCCGCCCCGACCTCACCAACGAGGTGGTGCTGATCGTGACCGCCGATCGTGACTCGTTTCTGCGGGGCGAGATCTATGACCGGTGGGATGGCCGTCGTTGGATGCGCAGCGACGATTCCCTCTACGGGTTGCGGGGCACCGACATCATTCACGACCGCTTCGACCTCGGAGCCGAGGGGACCGACGAGTTCACCCAGCGCATCCAGATGGAAGCGTCCTACGCCGACCTGTACTTCGGGGCGGCCAGCGCCGTCGACATCGACACCCGAACCAACGTCGGTCAACGTCTCGATGGCACGCTGACCACTTGGGGTCAGGCCCTGGGGCGGGGGACCACCTACACCGTCACCAGCCGTCGCCAGCCGGTGAGCGAGGCACAACTGCAGGCTGGCAGCGGTCAATCGGTTCCCGATCAACTCCGCTCCCGCTATGCCGCGCCACCGGTGGCTACCGATCGGGTGGAGACGCTGGCCCGCCAGATAGTGACCGATGCTGGGGCCACCAACGACTACGACCGCATCCGGGCGATAGAGGACTGGATGGGCGACAACACGAAGTACTCGCTCGACGCGCCGCTATCACCGAAGGGTGTCGACGTCGTCGACCACTATCTCTTCGAGAGCCGAGAAGGATGGTGCGAGCAGATCGCCTCGAGCCTCGTGGTGTTGGCCCGGGTCAACGGGATCCCCGCCCGATTGGTCACCGGCTACGTGGCCACCGAACGTGATCGGCTGACCGGCGACTATCTGGTGCGGGCCAGCGCTGCTCACGCGTGGGCTGAGGTGTGGTTCCCCGAAGTTGGCTGGATCCCGTTCGATCCGACCGCCGACGTTCCGCTGGCTGCCGCCACCGCATCGAACTCAACGGCATCGGAATGGCTACTCGAGCACTTGGTGCTGATCGTGGTTGCGGGAGCCGTGGTGGGACTGGTCGGCTTCGGTCTTCATCGCCTGGGGCGGCGTTGGCGGACCCGACGTCGAGCCCGCCCCACGTCATGGGCAGGGTCAGTCGAGGCTCAGCTGACGGTGCTTGGGGAACGTGTCTCGGTGATGCGACGGCCCGGTGACACGGCCGGCTCCTACGCGTCGGTGGTGGCCGACCGCTACGGCGACCCCCGGCTGGTGGCCGCCGGTCGGGCGGTCGACGATGCCCTGTATGACATGGCGCCGCCATCGGCCGAGGAGCGAGCCGTGGTCGACGCGGTGCTGGCCGAGGTGACGGCTGCCGGGGAACCGCCGGAAGCGGAGCCGCCACCGGTTGGAGGGCCAGAAGGCCTGGCCCGCGGAGCTGTCGGCCGGCGGTCCTGTTAGAAACCAGGGGCGGGTCGGAAGAGGTCGAAGCGGTAGCCCTGGTCGTCGAGGCAGGCCGCATTGCCACCCGACGGGTATTCGTCTCGGCTCAGCACCTGGCCACCGAGCGCGGTGACCCGGTCGGCGTAGACGTCGATGTCGTCGACTCGGAAGTGGACCACGGTCGTCGGGGTGGCCGACTGGTCGGCATCGCCGGTCGTGAACCCGCACCGGTGGTCCCAGGTTCTGTGGGCGGGTTGGCGGTGGGGTCAGACATGGTGGTGGCCTCCCGGCCGTGGGGACCGTAGGGATGGTGTTGGGTCAAGGCCTACACCCCAAAACCCTCGAATCGGCGTCGATCCTCCACCCACACGGTGGAGGATCAACGCCATTTCGGATGGTTTGCCGTGGTGACGGTAGATTTCCGTCGTCAGTCCAGCGAGCGGGAGACCACCATGACCGTCCACAGCGAAACTCGAGACGTGGGTGACCTGGCCGAGGTCATCACCCTGATCACCCTCGACCGGCCCGATCGGCGTAACGCACTCGACCACGAGACGCTCGAGGAACTCACCGAGGCCATAGATGCCGCCGTGGCCCGACCCACTCGGGTGCTGGTGCTGACCGGGGCCGGCGGTCACTTCTGTGCTGGGGCCGACCTCACCGGTGTGGAGGATGCGTCGTTCGCGTCGCTGCTCCAGGGTGTGCTCGACCGTCTGCGGCGGGTGTCGTTTCCCACCATCGCGGCCATCGACGGTGCCGCCCTAGGTGCTGGTACCCAGTTGGCCGTGGCCTGCGACCTGCGCGTGGCCACTCCTGATGCTGCATTCGGTATCCCTGCGGCCAAGCTCGGGTTGATGGTCAACCATTGGACGGTCCAGCGAGTAGCGACGCTGCTGGGACCTAGCGTGGCCCGAGCCGTGCTCTTGGCCGCTGAGGTGGTGCGGGGTCCCGAGGCTGTGCGCCTCGGGTTCGTGAACCGTGGCGGGGCCTTGCCCGATGCCATTGCCTGGGCCGAGAGGATCGCCTTGCTGGCTCCGCTGACCATTGCCGGTCACAAGGTGATGCTGGAGAAGCTCGAGGACACTCCGCCCCGAGATTCCGATGTCGAGGTGGCTTTCACCCGGGCCTGGCGCAGCGAAGACTTCGCCGAGGGCCTAGAAGCCTTCCGCAACCGCCGCCCCCCCAACTTCCAAGGCCGCTAATTACCTGAAATGGCGTAGATTTTGGTCGTCACACGACCAAAATCTACGCCATTTCGATAGTTTTC
>JBDTBS010000210.1:0-11595 GCA_039924035.1 Aquihabitans sp.
TGGCCTCGGCGGCACTGGGATTCGTGGGTGGGGCCGTGATCGAACGGGTCCTGATTCGCCCGGTTGAGGGGGCCAGCAGCCCGCTCAGCGTGGTCATCGTCACCTTGGGCATGTTCCTGGCCATCAATGCCCTGGCCGGGCTGATCTTCATCAAGCCAGGTCAAGAGGCGCTTCAGATGCCCGACCTGATCTCGGCTGGCAAGGTGGGTGGCATCCGCAAGGAGACCGTGGCCTTCGCCGCGGTGCTGATCATCCAGTGCCTGTTGCTATGGCTCCTCCTCCAGAAGACCAAGATCGGACTTGCTCTCCGCGGGGTTGCCTCCAACGTGGAGTCGAGCAAGCTGGTGGGTATCAACACCGGGCTCATGCTCATGGTCGGCTGGGGCCTGGCCTCGGCAGTGGGGGCCGTCGGTGGCTCGTTGGCAGCCATGCGCCAGAGTGGGTTCGATACCAGCCTGATGCAACAGATCCTGGTGTTCTCGTTCGCCGCTGCGGCGCTCGGTGGCTTCGACAGCCTGCTGGGGGCCATCGTGGGTGGTCTCATCGTGGGTGTGGCCAACTCGCTCACCATCCAGTACGTCGATGCTCTCGACGGCATCGAACTGGTAATGCCGTTCGTGTTGATTCTCGTTGTACTGGTGGTGCGACCCAACGGACTGTTCGGTCGAAATATCGTGGAGCGGGTGTGATGAGCGAACCAACCGGGCTCGATACCGAGGTTGCCATCGGTACCCCAGCTATCGGCAAGCGCCCCGTACGGCCTTGGATGCGGATCGTGTTCGGGCTGGTCGGTGCGGGCGTTGCCGTGGCCCTGCCGTATTCCTTCAATGCTGTCGACGTCGACGTCTTCTCGAGCGTGCTCTACCTGGCCATCGCGGCCATGGGGCTCAACCTGCTCACCGGCTACAACGGCCAGATCTCCATTGGCCATGGTGCCTTCTTCGGGGTGGGAGCGTTCACCTCAGCCATCTTGGTATCCGACTACGGGTGGTCGATCGAGGCCACCATCCCAATTGCTGCCTTGTTGGCGGCGGCGCTCGGGGTTGCGTTGGGCATCCCGGCGCTGCGGGTCAAGGGCCTCTATCTGGCGCTGATCACCCTCGGTCTGGCCGTCCTCTTCCCAGTGGTCGCCAAGAAGTACGTGAAGGGCCCGGGCGGGGCATCCCTGAAGATCTTGAACCGCCAGGAGGTGTCGTCGCGCTACCCCGACCTGCTGAGCGACGACCAGTACCGCTACTTCCTGTGTCTGATCCTGCTCGTCGTGTTGTTCTGGGCTGCGTACAACCTGATGAACAGTCGGGTCGGCCGGTCGATGATCGCTGTGCGTGACCAGGAGTTGGCGGCTTCCACCGTCGGTATCGACGTGGCTCGGGTGAAGGTGGCCACCTTCGCCCTGTCGGCGGCCTATGCGGGGATCGCCGGCTCGCTGTCGGTGATGGTCAACAAGATCGCCGATGCGTCGAATCCGCTGGTCTACTTCCAGTTGTCCATCGAGTTCTTGATCGCGGTGGTCATCGGTGGCGCGGCCACCATCACCGGCCCGCTGCTCGGAGCGATCGCCCTGGTGTGGATCCGTCGCCGCACCGACAGTGCCGACGACTTCCTGCCGAAGTTGCTCGGCCTCGAGAACCGCAGCGAGCAGTTGGCCCCGGCCATGCTCGGCGGGATCTTGATCATCATCACCTATGTCCTGCCCGACGGCATCGTCGGTGGGCTACGTCGGTTGTCGAACCGGATCCGCAGTGGCGGATCCGGGGGCGGCCCGACGTTTGTGCCCGCAGCCGAGCCCGATGCCAATTCCCCAACCCCGCCTTAGGAGGCAATACCATGCAAGGAATCCGCACTGGTCGAAAGGTGATGCTCACCATGGCCGCGTTGGCCCTGGTGGCCACCTCTTGTGGTGGCCGTAGCGACGACAACTCGTCGAAGAACAACGATGGCAACAAGGGCACCAGCGGGGGCACCGACCAACCCGCAGACGGCGTCTTTGCCGTCGACACCAGCAACTGTCCCGACAACGGCACCGACGGCATCGATGGCGACACCATCACCTTGGCGTCGTCGTTCCCGCAGTCGGGCATCACTTCGGCGTTCGCCCAGATCTCCAAGGGCTACAAGGCCTACTTCGACAAGGTCAACGCCGATGGTGGCGTAGAGGTGGCCGGAAAGAAGTACCAGATCAAGGTCGTCGACAAGGACGATGAATACAACGCTGCCAAGACGGCCACGAACATCAACGAACTGGTCGGTCCCGACGGCTCCAAGGCGTTCGCGGTGTTCAACGTGGTGGGCACAGCCAACAACTTGGCCATCCGTGAATCCCTCGGCGACCTCTGCGTGCCCAACCTGTTTGCTGCCACCGGCTCGCCGGCTTGGGGCAACTCCGAGTACCCGTGGCTGATGGGGTCCACCCTGGCTCCGTACACGGTCGAGGCCAATGCCTTTGCCACCTACCTGAAGGAGAACCTGCCCGACGCCAAGGTGGCGATGCTGGTCCAGGACGACGACTTCGGCCAGGCCTACGAACAGGGCTTCAAGATGGCCATCGAAGGTACTGACATCACCGTCACCAAGGTGTCCACTTACATGGCTGGTACCAGCGATGTCGCTGCGCAGGTCACTGACCTGGCTGCTTCGGGGGCCAACGTGTTCTTCAACGGCTCCACGCTGCTGGCCTGCCCTGAAGGCCTGAAGCAGGCGGCTTCGGCCAACTGGGACCGCGAGTACACCTTCGTTTCCGGTACCTGCATCTCCAAGACCCTCACCGGCCTCGCCGGCGAGAACGCCGAAGGCATCCTCGCGGTGACCAACACCATCGACCCCGCCAACCCGGCCTACGCCGACTCCGAGGAACTGGCCGAGTACCTGGCCACCCTCGAGGAATTCGGTGAAGAGGGCGTCGACCCAGAGAACGGCATCGTGGCCTACGGATACACGCAGGCTGCGATCTTCGTGCACGCCTTGGAGCAGGCTGATGAGCTCACCCGCTCGGCTGTCCTCAACTCGATCCACAACCTCGACTCCGAGGGCATCGGCATGATCGTCGATGGCGTGAAGGTCAAGATGTCGGCCGACGATGCGTTCATGGCCGAGAACGTGCAGATGGTGCAATACGACGCTGCTGCCGCTCACTTCAACAACGTCGGCGAAGCCCTCGACTATGAGGGTAAGACCCGCGAGATCTCCCCGGAGGACCTCGTCGATAGCTGACTGGTCTCCTGACCGACCGCGTTCATCACAGTTGGCCGGGTAGAACCACCAGAGAGAGGGCCCCGGGATCAATGGCGATCCCGGGGCCCTCTCGCGTCTAGGAGGGAGTGACCGGTTTGGGCTTTCGGTCGGTGTCAGACCTCGGTGAGGTCCTCGGCTGCTTGGCGCACCTGCCAGTCGCGGTCCACCAGCGCTCTTTCGTAGGCCTCGTCCACCTCGGGGCCATCGAAGGGGGCGAGAGCCAGAACGGCCCGGCGGCGCACGGTTGCCTTGTCGCGGGTGCCAGCAAGGATGGCCGGTAGCCCGGCGGGGTCGCCGCGGGACCCGAGGGCAGCCACCGCCGACTCACGGATCAACGCGTCCTCGGCACTGGTGGCCAGGTCGGCCAGTCGGGCCACCACCCCGGCCTCGGCTGGTTGACGTTCACCGGATGCCCAAGCCGCGGTTTCCACCACGGTCGGTTCAGGGTCGTCGAACAGACCCAGCAGGGGCACGTCAGTAGCTACGCCTCCGCCCTCGAGCTCGGCCACCAACTCGGCGGCGCGAATTCGTACCACCGGCTCGGGGTCGGCGATACCGGCGATGAGGTCGTCGGCGGTGAGCGCTTCGGCCCGCAACAAGGCCCCGAGGACGGTGGCTCGGACCCCTCCGTCCTCGTCGCCGGTCAGGGCTCGTATGGCCGGCACGTCACGCCGGTGCCCAGCCACGGCTGCTGACCGTCGACGGTGGGTGGCGGCTAGCTTCTCGCCTGGTGTGTGGGGTGTCGATGGTGAAGAGGTCATGAAGGTGAGCACCGATCAGAGGAGCAGGGGCCGAAACGTCGGCCACCGCCTGCGGGGCGGATCTTCCTCCATCATCGTCGACGCCACCTCTTCATGACCGACGATGCCCCGACCGACGATTTCATGACCGACCACATCCCGCCGGTTGCATTGGTCCCACCTCCCCCGCCTCTGCCTCCGGTACGGCCGCCGCTGTCGCGTCTGTGGTGGGGAGTAGGGCCGGTATTGGTTTCTCTGGTGGTTCTTCTGACGGTGGTGGCGGCCCGCCCTGCTCCCTATGTCGCCTTCATGCCGGGGTCGGCTCGAGATGTCGAGCCGCTGATCACCATCGAGGCCAATGGATCGGAAGATCTGCCCGAGCTCGATGACATAGACAACGACCTGATGTTCGTGACGGTGTCGGTGCGCTATCCGTCGGGCATCGAGGCCATATGGCGCCTGCTCGACGACGCCAGCGACGTGGTCCCCTCGGAGCTCATTCTCGGGTCGCAGTCCGCAGAGCAGAACCGCAGCTTCAACCTGCAGCTGATGACGGCATCGAAGGACAAGGCCACGAAGGTGGCGCTGGAGCGGTCCGGCTTCACCGTGAAGGTCGAGCCGTCTGGAGCGGTGATCGTCAACCTCGACCCGACCTATCCGGCGGCCGCGGTGCTGGTTCCGGGAGACACTGTGGTCGGAGCTGACGGCATACCGGTGAAGAGCACCGACGATCTGATTGCCGCTATCGACAAACACGGACCCGGGGCCCTGATCGGCCTGAAGATCGAGAAGTTCGGTACCGGTGAGGTGGTCGAGGTGAAGGCCGAACTGGCCGAGAACCCCGAGAAGGAGGGCAAGGCACAGCTCGGTGTGTCCTTGGAGAACCGTCCGAGCTACGAGTTCCCCATCAAGGTGTCAATCGATTCGGGTGATGTGGGCGGGCCGTCGGCCGGTCTGGCCTTCACCTTGGCCATCGTCGACCGGCTGACCCCAGGCAACCTGACGGGCGGTTCCAAGGTCGCCGTGACTGGCACCATCAACCTCGATGGGTCGGTCGGCCCGGTGGGCGGAGTGGTGCAGAAGACCGAAGCAGCCGTGTCTGCGGGAGCCACCGTCTTCCTCGTGCCGCCCGACGAGTTCGCCGATGCCACCCGGTCCGCCCGGGATCGCCTGGAGGTACGGAAGGTTACGAATCTGGACGAAGCCCTGGCTGCGTTGGCGGAGTTGGGCGGCGATCCGGTGCCTCCGGCTTCGACGCTGGTATCCGACAACTGAACGAACCGGCTCGGTCCGCCGGCCGACGGTTGCGGCTTCGGCGATCGACATACTTCTTGACCTGCGGTTTGTCGGCCCGATGAGGCCTCCCCGTTTCCGGGGTTGGGCGGTCGTACCATCGACCGCATGTACGCCAATGGTGCCGACCGCAACGATCTGAATGCCGACGACATTGCCAGCCGTTCGTTCACCAAGGCGCGCAAGGGCTATGAGTCCGACGAGGTCCGGGCCTACCTGGTGGGTCTGGCTTCGGTGGTCCGGGATTGGCAGCGCCGCCACGAGGACATGGAACGGCGTTTGGTCGAGGTCGAGCGGCGCGCCGCTGATCCGAAGGATCTCGACGAGGAAGCCGTCACCCAGTTGTTGGGCGAGGAGACGGCCCGAGTGCTCGTCGATGCTCGCAAGGCCGCCAAAGACATCCGCACACGCGTCGAGGAAGAGGTCGCGGTCACGCTCACCGAGGCTGCTGAGGAAGCCGCAGCTACCCGCGCCGCCGCCGACGAGTACGCCGCCGGGGTCCGCAACCTGGCCGACGAGGCCGAGGAGAAGGTCCGGGGCGATGCCGACGCCTATGCGGCCCGCGTCAATGCCGACGCCGATGCCGATGCGCTGACCAAACGGACCGAGGCCGACGAGTACGCGTCGCGCGTGCGTGACACCGCCGACCGTGAGGTGGCCGAGCTTCGGACCAAGACCCTGAGCGAGGTGGACGATCTTCGTTCACAAGCCGAGTCGGTGCTGTCCGATCGCACCACTGAAGCGGAGTCGTCGGCCGTCGAGATCCGCAGCGAAGCCGATGCTTACGATGCCCGCGTTCGCCAGGAAGCCGACGCCTACTCCGAGCTCACTCGGACCAGTGCCGACGCCTACCAGTCTGAGGTCCAGGCTTCGGCCGACACCTACCGCCAGGAGAAGATAACCGAGGCCGATGTTCTGCGGACCGAGGCCGCCGAGGTGGCCGAACGGGCCGCTCTGGATGCTGATGCGTTGCTGTCCACCCGCCGCGAGGAAGCTGAGGCCGAAGCCGACCGGGTGTTGGCCGATGCTCGTGAGCAGGGCCGTACGATGGTCCAGGAAGCTCGGGACTACCGCGAGCGGGTCATTGCCGACCTGGCCGACCGTCGCCGTGCGGCCAGAGCTCAGATCGAGCAGTTGGCTGCTACCCGCGATTCGTTGGCCGTGAAGCTCACCGACGTACGCACGAGCATCGATGCTTCACATCGTTTGCTGCAGGATGCGGTGATCGACCCGTCGTCGGTGGCCGACCTGTCCACCGACCGGCGCTTCTTGGAAGCCAGCGAAGCCCCGTCGTCATCGGTGGGTGTCGGCGAGATCAATGGGACAGTTGAGCCGCCCATCGAGGCTGGCGAGGCTCCCTACGACGTCGAGTCCGAGGGGGACATCGATGACGATCTCACCGATCCTGAGGAGGCAGAGCAACCGACATGGGCCGACGACGTTGTCGACGGTTCATCTGATGAGACCTCCGATGTCGATGCTGAGGAAGCCGATACTGCGAGTGGTGAAGCCGAAGATGGCGTAGCCGACGACTCTGAGGATGGTGACGACAAAACTGACCCTGGGGTTGCTGCGGATGGTTCATCAGCGGAGGCTGATCAGAGCGGGTCAGCTGACCGGATCGAGGCGGACGAGGAGCCGGCCAACCTGGTCGGGGACCACGAGGCTGCACTTGCCGAACCCGAAGAACCGCAGGTCGATGATCTGTTCGCCCGCATACGCGCCGAAGCGGTGGCTGAGACCACCCCAGCCGACGGCGAGGCCGACGATGTGGCGGCCGAAGAGGTACCGACGGTCGTCGGCGTAACCGAGGCTGCAGGCACAGCCGGCGGAGCTGTCGAGGAGTCCGTTGAGCCCGAGTCCGACACCGATGTCGAGTCGATCGATGCGGAGACCGTCGACGTCGATCCCGATACCGATCTGCTGGACCGCCGAGATGCCACCACCAATGAACTCGAACGCCAGTTGGCCCGCAAGCTGAAGCGCGTGCTCTCCGATGAGCAGAACGAGGTCCTCGACCTGCTCCGTCGGGCCAAGGGCAGTCCCCATGCATCGGAGGTCCTGCCCAGCGAAGCCGACCACGTCGAGCGGTATAGAGCGGCAGCGCTAGAGGATCTGTCGGGCGCAGAGCGAGCCGGAGCCGGGTTCAACGGGGATGCCCCGAAGCGGGAAGCCGATGTTGTGGACCTGGCTGGCGTGTTCGCGGAAGAGATGGTCCGCCAGATCCGAGGCCGGCTCGAACTGTCCATCAACGGCGATGGCGACGAAGACGAGGTGGCCGAGCGGATTCGGGCCCTCTACCGGGAGTGGAAGACCCAGCGGATCGCCGAAGTGGCCCGTCATCACGTGATCACCGCGTTCTCCCGGGGGGTGGCCGAGGCGGCCGACGACGACGCCAGCTTCCGTTGGCTCGTCGACCACGGCGACGCTGCTGCCCCGGATTGTGAAGACAACGCGCTGGCCGGCCCGGTTGCCAAGGGCTCGCCTTTCCCTACCGGTGATCTGATGCCCCCGGCCCATCCCGGTTGCCGCTGCCTGCTGGTGGTCGTCGACGAATGAGCCGACCTCGGCGGGTGAAGGTCGGGGCTCAATCGCTCGCCGGTAGGATCCGGACTCATGCGACCGCAGCCCGACATGCCCCGCCGACCGTCGCGTCGGGAGCGTAAGGCCGAACGGGGTTCCCGACTTGCCGGCCGTGGCCGGGTGATCTTGGCCGTTTCGTTGGCGACGTTGTTCGTGCTGCTGGTCTCCTTGCGGGGGATCGCGTTGTTCTACACCGACTTCCTCTGGTTCGATTCGCTCGGTCTGTCCGGTGTGTGGAGGACGGTGTTGGGCTCCAAGCTGTCGTTGACCCTGATCGGTACCGCCGTGTTCATGGGTCTGTGTTGGGGCAACCTGGCCATCGCTGAGCGGATCGCGCCGGCATTCCGTCCGTCGAGTGGCGAAGACGATCTGATCGACCGCTACCACGAAGTGGTCGGGGAGCGTGCCCGTCTGGTGCGTGTGTCGGTGGCACTGTTCCTGGCGGTGACCGTGGGGGTGAGCCTCGGTTCGAGTTGGAACGAGTGGATCCTGTTCACCAACCGGGTGAACTTCGGTCAGAAGGACGCCACCTTCAACACCGACATCGGCTTCTACGTGTTCCAACTGCCGTTCCTGACGACGGTGGCCGGATGGTTGTTCTCGGCCCTGATCTTGGTTCTGATCGTGACCCTGATGGCCCACATCATGAATGGCGGCATCCGGTTCAACACGCAGCTCGACCGGGTGACCCCGCAGGTGAAGGCCCACATCTCGGTCCTTCTCGGTGCCTTGGCCTTGGTGCAGGGTGGCCGTTACTGGCTGGACCGGTACCAGCTCACGTTCTCCACCCGGGGCACCGTCGACGGCGCCACCTACACCGACGTCAACGTGCAGTTGCGGGTGACGTACCTGCTTATCTTGATCTCAGTCTTCGCTTTCGGCCTGTTCATCACCAACATCTGGCGGCGCGGCTGGGTGCTGCCGGCAATGGGTGTTGGCCTGTGGATGTTCGTAGCGGTGCTGGCTGGGGTGATCGTTCCTGCGTTCGTGCAGCGCTTCCGGGTGGAGCCGTCGGAGTCGTCGATGGAGAAGCTCTACATAGAACGAAACATGGCTGCCACGAAGGAGTCGTACGGGCTCGACGACGTGACCATGACCGACTTCGAGTGGAAGGGCGATCTAGACGTCGCTCAACTCGAAGACAACGTGGAGACGCTGCGCAACGTTCGCCTGTGGGATCCCACCATCATCGCCAAGAGCTTCCAACTTGAGCAGGAGAACAAGGGGCTCTACAACATCACCGATGTCGACGTGGACCGCTACGTGGTCAACGGTCGGCTCACCGAGGTGATGTCGGCGGCCCGTGATCTGGCCCCCATTGCCGATGCCGACTCGTCGTGGGAGAACACCCACCTGGCCTTCACCCACGGTTCCGGTGTCGTGGCCGCCACCTCGAACAACAAGACCTCCAGCGGCGAGCCCCGCATTGCCACGGACCTCACCAACCTGGACGAATCTCGGGTCTACTTCGGCCAGGAGAAGTCGGGTTATGTGATCGTGAACACCAAGGTTTCGGAGTTCATCGACCCGGCTGCCGGCGCCGAAGACGTCAAGGACTATGACGGCGCCGACGGCATCCGGCTCGGCTCGGGGCCTTCTGGTTTTGTGCGCAAGGCCGCATTCGCTCTGCGGTTCGGCGACATCAACCCCATGGTGTCGGGCAACATCACCGGCGACTCGAGGGTGTTGGTGCAACGAGATGTGTCGGACCGGGTGCAGGCCCTGGCTCCGTTCCTGGCTTTCGATCACGACCCCTATGTGGTGGTGCTCGACGGCAAGGTCAAGTACGTGGTCGACGGCTACACCACCACCCGCAACTACCCGAATGCTCAGCGGGCCGACACCGGCGGCCTCGACTCCAAGAGTGGACTGCGGGGCCGATCGTTCAACTACGCCCGCAACTCGGTGAAGGCCCTGGTCGACGCGTACGACGGCACTGTCGAGATGTACATAGTCGACGAGAAGGATCCGATCATCAAGGCCTACGACAAGGCCTTCCCGGAGCTCTTCACCCCGGTCTCGGAGGCCTCCGACGAACTGGTCGACCACTTCCGCTATCCCGAAGACTTGTTCACCGTGCAGACCCAGATGTGGTCCAAGTACCACGTGACCAGTGCCGATGCGCTCTACAACCGCAACGACGAATGGCGGGTGCCCACCGAACCCGGCGTCACCACGGTGAGCAACGCCACCGCCAACAAGCCGGTGGGAGCCGACGGCCAGCCGATCAGCAACAACGACCTCTACCAGTCGCAGTATCTACTGATGAAGCTTCCCGGCGACACCAAGGAGTCGTTCGTCCTGATGCGCCCGTACGCCCCTGGTGGTCGTGGTGCAACCAGCCAGAACCAGCTGACGTCGTTCATGGTGGCCCGTTCGGACCCTGGCGACTACGGGAAGCTACAGACCTTCGTGCTTCCTGCTGGGACCTTGCCCGACGGCCCCAACCTGGCCGCCGACGGCATCCAGTCCAACGACCTGGTCGGTGACCTGCGCCGAGCGCAGTGCTCCGGAAAATCAGTGTGTGATCTGCCGTCACCAACCCTGGTGCCGGTGGGTAACTCGATCCTCTACGTGCAGCCGTTCTTCGTGGCTGGTACCGACGTGCAGGCTCCACAGCTCCAGAAGGTGATCGTCAGCTACCAGAGCGACGATGGCACCAAGGTGGCGGTGGGGGGCACGTTCCGCGAAGCACTGGTGCTGATCTTCGGTGACGACGTTCCCACCGGTATCGAAGACACCAAGGTGACCACCGATGCCACCGACGGTTCACCCGATACCCCCGACGGCGGGGAGCCTGGGACCGAGGACCCGGGCAAGGAAGAGCCCGGCGGCACCGGGACCGTTGATGCTCGAATCGATCGGCTGATCGACCAGGTGGTGGCAGCCTTCGCTGCTGCCGATGCCGCATTGGTCGACGGTGACCCGGTGGCCTACGCCGAGAAGATCCAAGAGGCCAAAGAGCTCACCGCCAAGCTGGATGCGCTCCGACGCGAACGGGACGGCCTCGGCGGCAGCGATGGGGAGGGCAGTGCCACGACGGTTCCCGGCGATAGCCCGACGACCACGACTCCACCGACCACCACCACGACCAGCGCTGGCGCCTGACAGGGCCCACCGGCCTGGTGTGCCCTGCCGGTCGCGGCGGTGTGACACGTCGGCTGGACGCGGCCCTGCAGGGTCTGCGGCCACGTGTCATCGGACACGATCTGGTCGGTCAGGTTGCAGTGCAACGCCCGCTACCGGTAGGTTGACCTCACTTCGCCGCGGGGTGGAGCAGTCTGGTAGCTCGTCGGGCTCATAACCCGAAGGTCGCAGGTTCAAATCCTGCCCCCGCCACCAATTAGAACACCTGGTCAGAGGCCCTTTTCGAGACATCGAGGAGGGCCTCTTTCATGCCCCAGCAAGCAGATTTCTACTGTTTTTTCTACTGTGCGGCGCGTGACGGGCAACGCGGACCTACCACGGAGCGGTACGGGGCGGGATCTCAGCCCCTTGCGTGGTGGTGTCGAGCTGGACTGCCGAGGTGCCCCGAACGGCCGTCTCGGACTCTTGGGGGTCGATATTCGGGTTCGCGGGGCGTACGGTGGCTTTCGCAGCGCCAGCTCTCCGTCGGACATCGCGGGAGCACCGGACTTGTCGCCTGCTCGATGTCCCCATCCGATGTGAACGGAAGGGGACTCTGATGCGTGGCACCGTCCAGAAGAAGGGCAAGAAGTGGTATGCCGTGATCTATGACGGCGTGAAC
>JBDTBS010000211.1:0-8096 GCA_039924035.1 Aquihabitans sp.
GACAGGATCTCAGGCAGGGTCATCTTGACGCCGTCGGCCACCCGCTCCTCGCCGTCCTGGTCCACCAGGGGGCCGGTGAGCTCGTAGAACGAACCGTCCTCGATGGCAGCCTGCTTCTCAGCGATGAGGTCCTGAGTCTCCTGCGTGACCAGGTCGCCGTAGGGAGCCAGGCTGACGAAGCCGTCGGTGATGTCGCCGTAGTACTCGCCGGTCTCCCAGGAGCCATCGGCGATGGCCTCGATGCGCTTCGTGTAGTACGGACCCCAGTGGTAGAGCGAAGCCGTGAGCCAGATCTCGCTCAGGTTCTCGCTCTGGTCGGAGTCGTAGCCCACGAACGGCAGGTTGGCGGCCATTGCGGCCTCACCCGAAGCAGGGCTGTCCTGGCCCGAGGCGATGACGTCGACGCCTTCGTCCACGAGGCTGTCGGCAGCCTGGCGCTCGGTGGCGGGGTCGAACCAGGTGTTGGTCCAGACGACCTTCACCAAAGCATCGGGGTTGACTTCCTGCACACCGAGGGCGAAGGCATTGACGTGGCGGATCACCTCGGGGATCGGGAACGGGGCCAAGAACCCGATGGTGCCGCCTTCGGGGGCGGCGTCGCCGGCAGCGATGCCGGTCAGGTAGATGGTGTCCTCGGCCGCGCCGTAGTAGGTGGCGATGTTGTCGGCCGTCTCCACGCCGGTGGCATGCTCGAACTTCACGTCCGGGTACTTGGCCGCCATCTCGGCGACAGCGTCACCGAAGCCGAAGGAGGTGGCGAAGATGATCTGGTTGCCGTCCTTGATCAGGTCTTCGATGATGGCCGCGGTCTCCGGGCCTTCGGGGACGCTCTCCTTGTAGGTGGTCTCGACGGCATCGCCGAGCGCCTCCTCGACGGCCAGACGGCCTTCGTTGTGAGCCTGTGACCAGCCACCGTCGTTGATGGGGCCGACGTAGATCCAAGCGGCCTTGACGGTGTCGCTGTCACCCGACTTGGTGGTCGACTTCGACTCATCGGACTTGCTGTCGGAACCGCAGGCTCCGGCCACGAGCGCGAAGCTCGCAACCAGGCCGATCAGACCGAGCCGGGCCCGGCGGGAGTAGGACGATCGCTGCACAGGTGTCTCCTGGGTGTGGTTGCTCGTGGCCGCCACCGATTCGGTGGCGGAACGTGGGTGACCGCACCTGGTCGACGCGTACGGCGTCGGAGCCGGTTGTGCCCTCCCCGTCGCCTGCGGACTCTACGAGGCAAGTGCTGGTGGCCGGAAAAGCGCTGGCATGTGGCGGCCTGGAACAAACGGAGTTCACGGGCGCGGCATGGGGCCGCGGTCAGGAGGAGAAGCCGCTGCCGCTCGAAGGATCGTCGACCGACGGCGCAACCTGGTGGTCGCCCTCTGGTCGATCGAGCCCTCCGGACAGGTGGCTGGTGTCGTTCACGCGCCGGACGTACCACTGGTCGCCGAACACCACGATCTGGGAGATCGACCCGTTGTCGCAACCCACGAACGCCAAGGCACGAGAACCGGTGGCCAAGGCCAGCACGGTCCCGATCACGCCTCCGTGGCTGAACACCGCCACCCGGCCACCCCGGTGCGCGGCCGCGATCCGGTTGACCGCACTCTCGACACGGCTGTTCAGCCGGTCTGCTGGTTCGGCGCCCGGGATGACATCCCAGCGTTGCTCGCTGACCATCAGGTCGATGATCGGATCGCCCTCGGCGGCCTTCTGGCGATACAACCCGCCTTCCCATTCACCGAGGTGGACCTCACGGAGGTCTGGTTCCACGGTCGGTTCGAGCCCAGTGAGGGCCACGAGCGGGGCTGCCGTCTGCACGGTCCGTCGCAACGTGGTCACGTAGAGGGCATCGAGCTGTTCGGCGGCGAGGCGAGAAGCCACCGCTCGGGCCTGCTCTCGACCATCGGGGGCGAGGGCCGGATCACCGTGTCCATCGACCAGTGGAAACGGGACCCCGGGTACCGCCGGTTCGGATTCCCCGTGGCGCACCAAGATGATGCTGGTGGCCCCATCGGGTTGACGGAAGCGGCGCTGGCGGTAAGTAGGCGTCTCCACGACGAGCGACCGTACCGGGTGACGGTGAGCCACCGAACCTCCCGGGCCGCTTCATCTGAAGGGCCCCTCAGCCCGTGGGTAGGGTGACCGATGCCACGCAGGTGACCGCCTCGACACATCAGCCGGTGAACCCGAAACGGAGCTCACACCATGACCGATCAGACCGAACCCTCCGCCACCATCGAGGACTTCCTCCTCGAAGAGCGCACCTTCCCGCCCAGCGATGCGTTCAAGAGGGACGCGCTGGTTACCGGCACCGACTTCTACGACGAGGCCGCGGCCGACGACGAAGGGTTCTGGGCCCGCCAGGCCGCCGACCTCATCGACTGGTCACGTCCTTGGGACACGGTCCTCGACTGGCAGCTCCCCGATGCCAAGTGGTTCGTGGGCGGCGAGCTCAACGTCAGCTACAACTGCCTCGATCGCCACGTGGCTGCCGGGCTCGGCGACCGGGTCGCCTACCACTGGGAAGGCGAACCCGGTGATGCACGCACCATCACCTACGCCGAACTGCTGGCCGAGGTGGAGCGGTTTGCCTCGGTGCTGAAGGGCCTCGGCGTGGCCAAGGGCGACCGGGTGGCGGTGTACCTGCCCATGATCCCCGAGCTCCCGGTGTCCTTGCTGGCCTGCGCCCGAATCGGGGCAGCCCACTCGGTGGTGTTCGGCGGCTACTCCGCCGACTCGTTGGCCGACCGGATCAACGATGCCGAGTGCAAGGTGCTCGTCACCGCCGACGGGGGGTGGCGCAAGGGCAAGCCCGGCATGCTCAAGCCCACCGCCGACGTGGCCGTGGCCCACACCCCATCGATCGAACACGTTGTGGTGGTCGACCGCATCGCGTCGTCGGGCGGCGACGTCACCGTCGACATGGTCGAAGGACGTGACCGCTGGTACCACGACCTCATGGCCGAGGCCGACGGTGTCTGTCCGCCCGAACCAATGGGCAGCGAAGACCTCCTGTTCCTGCTCTACACCTCGGGCACGACCGGCAAGCCCAAAGGCGTCATGCACACCACCGGTGGCTACCTGGTTCAGTCGGCCTTCACCCACAAATACGTGTTCGACCTACACGCCGAGACCGACGTCTACTGGTGCACGGCCGACATCGGCTGGGTCACCGGACACAGCTACGTGGTCTACGCCCCGCTGGCCAATGCCGCCACCTCGGTCATGTACGAAGGAACCCCTGACACCCCGGGCCGGGACCGGTTCTGGGACGTCGTCGAGAAGTACGGCGTCACCATCCTCTATACCGCGCCCACCGCCATCCGGACCTTCATGAAGTGGGGTGCCGAAGAACCGGCCAAGCACGATCTGTCGTCTCTGCGGGTGCTCGGCTCGGTTGGCGAGCCCATCAACCCCGAAGCCTGGGTCTGGTACCACGAGGTGATCGGTGGTGGGCGCTGCCCCATCGTCGATACCTGGTGGCAGACCGAGACCGGAGCGATCATGATCTCGCCGCTGCCGGGAGCAACCACCACCAAACCCGGTTCGGCCACCTTCCCGATTCCGGGCGTTTCCGCCGAGTTGGTCGACGAAGCGGGAGCAGTCATCGAACAGGGCGGTGGCTATCTCACCATCACCCGTCCGTGGCCGGCCATGCTGCGCGGGGTGTGGGGCGACCCCGAGCGCTACCGGGACACGTACTGGTCGCAGTACGAAGGCCGCTACTTCGCTGGCGACGGTGCCAAGGTCGACGACGACGGCTACTTCTGGGTGCTCGGCCGGGTCGACGACGTGATGAACGTGTCGGGGCACCGGATCTCCACCACGGAGGTGGAATCGGCTCTGGTCGACAACGACAAGGTGGCCGAGGCTGCCGTGGTCGGGGCCAAGGACGTCACCTCTGGTCAGGCCATCGTGGCCTTCGTGACCCTGCGGGGTGGAGTGGAAGCCAGCGATGCTATGGGCCAGGAACTCCGGGCTCACGTGGTCACCAAGATCGGTGCCATCAGCCGACCGAAGCTGATCATCTTCACCGACGATCTGCCCAAGACCCGCTCCGGCAAGATCATGCGCCGTCTACTCAGGGACGTGGCCGAGGGCCGCGAACTGGGCGACACCACCACCCTCGCCGACCCCGGCGTGGTCGAGGAGATCCGCGATCGGGCCGCCGCCGGTAGCTGAGGGCCCCGCCCGTCCCCTATGTCGACGGTCGCCCGTCGTATCCAAAAGCTGGAGAACGGACACCCGTTCGGCTTCGGGCATCGCTTTGTGCAATCTCGTCCTTAGACCGGCTTTCGCTACCTCTCGGTACGCTGCGAACGAGCCGGAAGCACCGGCGGGAGCACAGAACTTTGAAGAACAACGTCAAGACCGCAGTCATCCTTGCCGCCATCGGTGGCGCGCTCATCCTGGCCGGCGGGGCCTACGGGGGTAGTGGCGGGGCCATCATCGGACTGGTCATCGGCATCGTGTTCGTGGGCGGGTCCTACTGGTTCAGCGACAAGCTGGCCATCCGCTCGGCCAAGGCCGTCGAGGTATCGGCGACGCAGATGCCCCGTTACCACTCGATCGTGGCTGACCTGGCCCTACGAGCAGACATACCCATACCGCGCCTCTACGTGTCGCCCGACCCGCAGCCCAATGCCTTCGCCACTGGTCGTAGCCCCAAGCACGCCGCGGTGTGCGTGAACCAGGGCATCCTCGACGTGCTGTCGTGGGATGAGTTGCAGGGGGTGCTGGCCCATGAGATCAGCCACGTGCGCAACCGCGACATTCTGATCAGCTCGGTGGCCGCGGCCATCGCCATGGGGATCACGTTGCTGGCCCGCATGGCCATGTGGGGAGCGATGTTCGGTGGCGGTGGCCGCAGCCGCAACGACAACATGCTCGGCACACTGGCCTTGGCCATCCTCGGCCCCATAGCGGCTGCCTTCCTGCAGATGGCGCTCAGTCGCAACCGTGAGTACGAAGCCGACCGACGCGGCGCCCTGCTGCTCGGCAACGGTGAATCGTTGGCCCGGGCCCTCGAGAAGCTGGATGCCGGTGTCCGCCGGTTCACCCCCACCGTCGACCCCGCGCAGGCCACTGCCTACATCGCCAACCCCTTCGCCGGCCGGTCGACGGCCTTCGCCAAGTACATGTCCAGTCATCCGCCGATGGAGGACCGAGTAGCCCGTCTACGCTCCGGTGAGTGGCAGCGCTGAACGCTGCCGCCCAAGATCCGGGCCTCGTGGGATCCCGCCCCCGCTGATGGCCCGTTGAGGCTGCGCCCCGTCCTCGTGACGGGGCGCAGTCGCTCTTTTGGGGCCGGACGCGACGAGTCCCCGGCACGGGGCCGGGGACTCGTTTCCTGTGGGCCGGGTTGGATTTGAACCAACGAAGGCTTACGCCGACGGGTTTACAGCCCGTTCCTTTTGGCCGCTCAGGCACCGACCCAGGAAGCAAGGACACTAGCAAGGCCGTGGTGTGGCGCCAGAACCGGAAATGGGTCGCGTGCCTTGGGTAACCTCGGGCCCATGCCCAGTTTTGATGTGGTGTCCGAAGTCGACATGCAAGAGGTCCGCAACGCAGTGGACCAAGCAGATCGAGAGCTTGCCAACCGCTACGACTTCAAGGGAACCAACTCCTCCATCGAGCTCACCGACAGCGAGATCAAGCTGGCCACCGCGTCGGAGGACCGGCTGATCGCCTTGCGGACCATGCTCGAAGAGAAGTTGGTGAAGCGGAAGGTATCGCTGAAGTCGATCGACTACGGCAAGGTCGAAGAAGCCACCGGCATGACCGTTCGTCAGAATGCCGCCATCGTGGCCGGCATCTCTTCGGACAAGGCCAAGGAACTCAACAAGTTCATCAAGGGCCTTGGTCTGAAGGGCATCCAGTCTCAGGCCCAAGGCGATCAACTCCGTGTCACCGGCAAGAAACGTGACGACCTGCAGGGCGTGATCACCGCTCTCAAGGAGGGCGACTTCGGCGTGCCCCTCCAGTTCAACAACTTCCGAGACTGACTCGGGCTCGGGCTCGGGCCGACGCCGCTGGCGAACGGCGCCCGCCAGTCGATGACCAGTTGATCGCCGGCCTGATCGATGCCGTAGAGGCCAACTCGCCACGGCCGGTCGTCGTCGATCCGACCGAACACCACCAGATCCTGTTGAAACTTCGAGATGCTGCCTCGCACCACCGCATCGATGTACTCATCGGCCAGGGCATCGGCCGCTCTGGCTGCTCGCCGTCAGACGGCCAGGATCTTCGAATCGCCGTCGGCCATCGGCTCGACCAGCGCAACTTCGCCGGTCAGTGCCTCCACCCGGGCCCAGTCGGCCACATCGGTCTGATCGGTGAGCAGCACCAGCTGCGGTGATCCAGCCGAGCGGGCGACCAGTTCGAGCAGCGCAGCTCGGGTCTCGCTGGGGATCCCGAGGAAGGGGTCGTCGATGATGAGCGGCATGCTCTCGCCGGCCCGGCCGATGGCTCGGAGGCGGGTCATGTGGGCGATCAACGAACGGGCGAGTTCGGCGGTCTCTTCGCTGACCTCGCTGGCGGACGTGGATACGTTGCCCAGCGACCGGAGCTCGTCTTTCAACCGTGCGGTGGCCTGGATCTCGTCGTGGTGGGCGATGGACCATTCGACGCTGACATCGCCGGCGATCTGCGTCCAGCGGACGGCCGCGGTTCGGTGGTCGTCGGCCACGGCGGTGAGGCGCTTGCGCTGCTCGGTTCCTGAGAACATGCCGTCGACTCGTTGGACCACGAAGCTCAGGTAGGAATCGGCACCAGCCTGAGCGAGCGCCTTGCGCTCGGCCATGTGAGCGGCCTCCACCCGGGCCCGGTAGACGAGGGTGAGAAGAATTGTGATGACGCCGATGGCCAGAACCGGTAGGGCCTTGCTGGGATCGAAGTACCAGAGGGGCAGTGCAGCAGCCAACGAGAACAAGGCCACGGTGGCCGCACGACGTCGCAACCGGATGAGTTCCTGGGTGGCTGCCTCCACGGTCTGGTGCCGCTTCTCGACCACCGACACGATCTCGGCATCCTCATTCGCCGAGTCGATGTCGACGTTGAGCTCGCGAAGCTCCTCATCGGTGATCTGCACCCGAGCTGCCGCCGACCACAGGAGTCGTTGATCTATGTCGGCCAGCCGGGTCACCCGCTCATCGCCGTGTTGATCGGTGTGGAGCTTCTCACGGTCGAGGTGCAGCAGATCGGTGGCGCGATCACGGGCGATGCCGTGGTGCGCCAGGAGATCGATCCGGCTATCGGGCGAACGGAACTCTTCGCTCACATCGGACGAATCCGCCATGGCCACCATGCGGTGCGAGCCGTTGGCAGGGCGGTCTACCGCCAGTTGTCGGCCGCTGTCCTCGGTGACCTCGAGGCGGACGCCGGAGCGCTGACTGCCCAGCGCTCCGATCAAGGCTTCGCACAACTCCGAACGCACCTTGTCGTCGACGCCAGCGATGACGGTCAGGCGCGGGTGAAGGTCCAGCGAGACCGAGTCCTTCCCAGATTCGATGACGAGACGCGTGAGCCGCACCCACTCAGTATCGGCCTACCGATACTGAACTTGAGGACCGGGTGGGCCCCATGGCCCATCAACAACGGCCCCTGGCCAGGCGGTCGAGGGCCTGGAGGAGGCCTCTAGCACCCCCATGGGCTTCGGCTTTCGTCACGAGGCCATGCCCTCGCTATGCTTTCAAGTCGGCTCCCAGCGTCCCTTGGCGTAAGGGGGACACGCCTCCTTAGCTCAGACGGCAGAGCGCTTCCATGGTAAGGAAGAGGTCGTGGGTTCGATTCCCACAGGAGGCTCGCAAGCCAGATTCTGGCGGCGTAGCTCAGTTGGTCAGAGCACTCGGCTCATAATCGAGTTGTCACCGGTTCGAACCCGGTCGCCGCTACCAACACGCCAGTGGTCCACTCCGTGGGCGCTTGTACCGCAAGTCCACCCCAACATCAGCACCTTCACACAAAGAGGAGTCCAGCCATGGGCAAAGCAAAGTTTGAGCGTAATAAGCCGCATTTGAACATCGGTACGATGGGTCATATTGACCATGGCAAGACGACGTTGACGGCGGCGATCACTCGTTCGTTGCATGATGCGGATCCTC
>JBDTBS010000212.1:0-11091 GCA_039924035.1 Aquihabitans sp.
GAGACGTCCCGCATGATCTCGCGGCCCCGGTCGAGCTCCATGCCGCGGTGGGCCCGCAAGCGCGTGTACTCCTGCGCGAACGGTTCGTTCAGGTCGGTGGTGGCCGGGTCTATGAACCGGGCGCCGCTCAGGTCGAGACCGAGCTCGACGGCCCGTGACATCAGCTCCGACTCCACGCCGAGCACGATGAGATCGGCGGCCTGTCGGGCCAGGATCGTCGACGCCGCCCGCAGGATCCGTTCGTCCTTGCCTTCGGGCAACACGATGGTGCGCCGGTCGGTCCGGGCCCGCTCGAGCAGGTTCGACTCGAACATGAGCGGCGTGACCACGGTGCTGGGTGGCACCTCCAGGTGGCGCAGCAGCACCTCGGGATCGAGGTTCTCGTCGAACACTCGAAGCGCGGTGTCGACCTTGCGTTGGGTACCCCGACCGAGGAACCCCCGGGTGGAGGCCACGATGCGGGCCGTGTCGTAGGTGCTGTGATCGGTGGCCAGGATCGGGAGGCGCGACCCGAGCCCTTCGACCAGTTCCATCACCAACTCCGACGGCGGATAGCCACCGTTGAGCACGATGCCGGCCAGTGACGGGAAGCCGTCGGCCGAGTTGGCGGTGGCCAGGGCAACCAGGATCTCCGGTCGGTCGCCGGCAGTGATGCACAGCTGGCCGTCGTCGAGACGTTCGAGCACGTGCTCGGTGCTCATGCCGCACACGAGCATGTCCTCGGCCTCCCGGTTGAGTAGCTCGGTGTCGCCTAGCAGTAGCTCGCCATCCAGAGCCTCCATGAGGTCGCCCACGATCGGTGCCGAGAGCAGCGGTACTTCGGGGAGGGACCAGGCCGGAAGACCGAGGTCTTCCAGGCGGGTGCGGATCTCGTCGAGGCGGGCGGGATCGCACCGGTTGGCCATCACGCCCATGGTGATGGCATGGCCCTGTGCGATCTCGTTGATGGCCATCTCGGCCACCTGGTAGATCTCGTCGGCGGTGCGCCCGAAGCTGCTGACCACCACCAGGACCGGGGCGCCGAGGTTGGCGGCCACCCGAGCGTTGAAGGTCAGCTCGGTGGGTCCGGCCACGTCGGTGTAGTCGGAGCCGACGATGACCACGGCCTCGCAGCGCCGCTCGAGGGCCCGGTAGCGCTCGACGATCGTGGCCAGGGCAGCCTCGGGATCGGCGTGGACGTCCTCGTAGGTGACGCCGATGCAGTCTTCGTAGGGCAAGTCGATTCCGTGCTGGTTCAACAGGAGGCGCAGGACGTGGTCGTCGCCGTCGACCGAACGGGTGACCGGCCGGAACACGCCGGGGGTCTGCACGTTGCTGCTCAGAGCCTCCATCACTCCGAGAGCCACCAGCGACTTCCCGGAGTGCCCCTCGAGTGACGCTATGTAGATGCTGCGGGCCATGGGTCGCAGTCTTGCCGCTGGCCCCGACGTCGAAGCCGCCCGGTCCCGGATGGCCGGGACCGGTCGGGCTTCGTGCGCAGGCGGCGGCTAGGCCTTCTTCACGTTCAGGGTGATGGTCTCCACTGCGGCCAGAGCCTTCGACACCGGGCAGTTGGCCTTGGCTTCGTCGGCGAAGCCTTGGATGGCATCGGCATCGAGGTCGACATCTACGACCGTCGACAGGGAGATGCGGGTGATGGTGGGACCGCCGTCGCCCACCTCGATCGACACCTTCGCGGTGGTGTCGATGGCCCGCGGTGGGGTTTCGTTCTTGGTGAGGAGCAAAGCCAGGAACTGGGAGAAGCAGCCGGCGTGGGCTGCTCCCATCAGCTCTTCGGGGTTGGTGCCATCGCCATCGGCGAAGCGTGATGCCTTGGAGAACGAGCCCGTGAGTCCGGTGGCCGTGGACATGGAGCCCGACCCCTCGTCGATGGTGCCTTCCCAGCGTGCGGTTGCAGTTGCGGCCACGGTCACGATCCTTCTGTCGACGTTCGCGACCCGGTCAGGTCGCGTTTCGACTCTACGGAAGGATCCGGAGCGCTGCTCCCGACCTGGTCAGTCGGCGAACTGGGTCACGTCGAACACCTTCCAACCCTCGGTGGCGCTGAAGTTCATGAGGTAGTGGGTTGCACCGCCCTCGTAGCTGAACGCGCAGTCGAAGTGAGGGTCGGGGTCCGTTGCTTCGGTGCACCCCTGGAACTGGTCTTGGGCGTCGGTACCGTCGCGGGCGAACAGGGTGTCGAAGGCATCCGGGTTCATGAGCTCTTGGGCGCAGGCCGTGTCGGTGCGAGTCCAAGCAATGAACACGACCTGGGCTGGCAGCTCGGGGTCGCCGGGTTCGCTACCTGCTTCGCGGCACTCGGTCGGATCGGTGGTGATCGGGCCATCGGGCAGGGTGGTGTCGCTGGGGACCGTCGTCTCCGGGGGCAGGGAGGAGGGATTTGTGGGGAGAGTCGTGGTCTCGGCAGGCACGGTGTCGTCGATGACTGCGGTCGTGGTGTCACCGGGAGCGGCGGCATCGTCGTCACCGTCGTCCTTCAGCAGGAAGTAGCCGACGCCGATCACGATCACCACCAGCAGCACAGCGATGACGATGTAGAGCCGATTGTCTGCCGGACCCCCGGGGTCTTCAGGACCCCCTGGATCCTCGGCACGTGGGCCACCGGGTCCAGATGGGGGCGGTGGTCCGCCGGCTGCGGGAAGGTTGACCTGTGTCGGATCGCTGCCGGGGTCGCTCATGTGGGCCAACTTACTGATCGCCACGACACCGATGACGAGATTCTCTGGAGGGTCAGACCGCCCGTGATTCAGACCGGCGCACGGTCGGCGGTGGCCTTGAGGGCGGCGACGGCCCCATGGAGGACCATCTCGGCGAACTCCGGGGTCACCGGCTGGCGTTCGATCATCCGTCGGTAGGTGAACGGGCCGACCACCATGGCCACCGCGGCATCGAGGTCGAGGTGGGGTCCGATCTCACCGCGCAGCTGCGCCAGTTGGAGAACGGTACGGATGGGGCGTCGACGTTCGGCCAGCGCCTGATCGCGCAGTTCTTCCATGGCCGGATCCCAACGAGCGGACTCGATCAGAATCGACAGCAGACCGGTGATCTTGCGCTGCTCTTCCACCTTGCCGATGTGGTCGAACAAGAACTCGAGGTCGGAGGCCAACGAGCCCGTGTCGGGTGTTGGATGCTCCACCACGCAGCAGCGTGCCGCCATGGTGATCAGGTCGTCCCGCGATCCGAAGTGGCGGTAGAGCGTGGACTTGGCCACGCCGGAGCGGGCCGCCACCTCATCGAGGGTGACGCCTTCGATGCCGCCCTCGAGCAGGAGCTCGACGGTGGTATCTAGTGCGGCGCGGTGCGCTTCTTCACTACGGGGACGGGCCATCGCTTCGAAAGCGTAGCGATATGAATGCCGGTCCAGATCTTCCGACTAACCGGTGTGCCAGGAGTCATAGCGCAAATGGCTAATTCATTGGTGTTCTTTGGCTTCCGTCGCTTTACAGTTCTGAGTCGACTTAGTAGCGAAACCCGCGCTAGCCCCCACCGCTCTGGAGAATTCGTGGAAACCCACGTCGAATACGAGATCGAACCGGCCATCTACGAACGGCGTTGGAAGATCCTCGTGGTGCTTTGCACCAGCCTGCTGATCGTCATCGTGGGCAACACCAGCCTCAACGTGGCCTTGCCCACACTGGCCCGGTCGCTCGATGCGTCCAACAGCCAACTGCAGTGGATGATCGATTCCTATGCCCTGGTCTTCGCCGGCCTGCTCTTCACCGCTGGCAGCATCGGAGACCGGTTCGGGCGCAAGGGGGCCCTGCAGACCGGGCTCTTCGTGTTCCTCGTCGGGGCCGCTCTCGCCTCGACCGCCGATACCGCCGCCATGGTCATCGCCTCTCGGGCCGTCATGGGTATTGCCGCCGCCTTCGTGATGCCTTCGACGCTGTCGATCCTCACCAACGTGTTCCCTGCCCGTGAACGGGCCAAGGCCATCTCCATCTGGGCCGGCATCTCCGGAGCCGGTGCAGCCATCGGACCCATCGCCTCGGGCTGGCTGCTCGAACACTTCTGGTGGGGTTCGGTGTTCCTGGTCAACGTGCCCATCATCCTGCTGGCCCTGGTGGCCGGCGCCATCGTGCTCCCCAAGTCGAAGGACCCCGACAAGGTGCCGATCGACCTCCCCGGCGCGATCCTTTCGATCATCGGTCTCGGTGCCCTCGTGTACGGGATCATCGAAGGCCCTCACAACGGTTGGTCCTCGACTCAGACCCTCGCGACCTTTGGCGTGTCCATCGTGGCCTTGGGCCTGTTTGCAGTGCGCTCGCTGACCGCCGCCCACCCCATGCTCGATCTCCGCCTCTTCAAGGATCGGCGCTTCAGCGTGGCCTCGGGTGGGATGACCCTGACCTTCTTTGCCATGTTCGGCACGTTCTTCCTGGTGGCCCAGTACTTCCAAGAGGTGCTCGGCTACTCGCCGCTTCAGTCGGGTCTGTTCCAACTCCCGATGGCCTTCGTGATCATGAGCGTCGCTCCCCAAGCCCCCAAGCTGGTGGACAGGTTCGGTGCGGCTCGGGTGGTCCCCGTGGGCCTCGCCTTCACAGCCCTCGGTCTGGCCATCTTCTCGCAGATGCAGGTCGACTCGGCCATCGGGTTCATATACCTGGCCATCGTGCCGCTGGCCGCTGGCATGGCCCTGACCATGACCCCCTTGACCACCCTGATCATGGCCTCGGTCCCGCTCGGTCGGGCCGGAGTGGGTTCGGCCATGAACGACACCACCCGAGAGCTCGGTGGCGCCCTGGGCGTAGCCGTGCTCGGTTCGGTGGTCACCTCCCGCTACGCGGCCGGCATCGGATCAGCCGCCAACTTCCTCCCCGCTGGCCCTCGAGGCCTCGCCGAGTCCGGTGTGTCGGGGGCGATGGTCGTGGCCGAGAGGATTCCGGGTGCGGCCGGCGATGCTCTGGCTGCCGCCGCCCGTGCTGCGTTCGTCGACGGAATGAGCGCGGCCGCCATGGTGGGCGCGGCCGTCGTCGTGGCCGCGGCCGTGGCCTCCTGGTTCCTGCTGCCCCACAACGTTGGTGAGCAGGCGGAGGACTTCGATGGGTCGGCGCACCAAGAAGCGCTGGATGCTCTCGATGCTCTCGGTGAGCGCCAGGACCTGGAAGACGTGCTCAGCTCGTCGCCCATAATCGACTGAGACCGTCCGTCAGCGGGAACCGATGGCATTGGGTGGGATGACACCCAACCGACCGGCCTGGTAGTCCTCCATGGCGGTCATGAGCTCGGCCCGGGTGTTCATCACGAACGGTCCGTGGGCAGCAACCGGTTCACCGATTCGTTGGCCGCCGAGCACGAGCACGTCGAAGGCCTCGGTGCGACCGTCGGGTGACGGGCGACCACCGATGGTCAGCACGTTGCCAGAACCGGTGACCGCGAGCTGGGCTGCCTCCAACGGCTGGGCTTCTGTGCCCACGGTTCCGGCCCCGCTGAGCGCGTAGACGAGTCCGTTGAAGTCGCGATTCCAAGGCAGTTGCAGCCGAGCCCCGGGGGCCACCGTGGCGTGGATCATCACGATCGGGGTGTGGGTGCTGCCAGGGCCGGCGTGACCACCGAGGTCACCGGCGATCAACCGCACCAAGGCACCACCGTCGGGGGAAGCCAGGAGGGTGACGTCGCTGCCTTCGAGACCCTGGTATTTGGGGCTGATCATCTTGTCGGCGGCAGGGAGGTTCACCCACAGCTGGATTCCGTGGAACAGACCACCCTGCTGCACCAACCACTCGGGAGGGGCCTCGATGTGGAGCAGCCCGCTCCCGGCGGTCATCCACTGGGTGGCACCGTCGGCGATCGTTCCACCGCCGCCGTGGGTGTCCTGGTGGTCCATGACGCCGTCGATCATGTAGGTGACGGTCTCAAAGCCTCGGTGGGGGTGCCACGAGGTGCCCTTGGGTTCCCCGGGGGCGTATTCGACCTCGCCCATCTGGTCCATGTGGATGAAGGGATCGAGGTCGGCGTGGGAGACCCCGGCGAAGGCCCGGTAGACGGGAAAGCCTTCGCCTTCGAAACCTCGAGGGGCGGTGGTGACCGACCGCACCGACCGCTCGGTGGCGGTGATCGGGTCGGGGATGGTCAGACGGGGGAGGGTGAGTGTGTCGGCAGTGACAGCGGGCATGGAGGACCTCCGGATGTGAGGCCGCCCCGAGCATCGGGGTGGCAACCAGTACAACATAGTTGACGATAAAACTATTTCCGCTCAGAAGTGGCGGTGGTCCAGAGCCGTGGAGCCTTGCCTGACCGCTCCCGTCTGGTGGACCACCAGGCCGGACGAACGAGACCGCGCCGAACGTACGCGCGCCCTGTCAGACCCGTTCGGTAGGGTTCCCTTCGTGGCCAGCACACCAGCGAGACGTCGCGCTACGTCCACGTCCAACTTCGGCGTCGGTCGCCGGGAGAACCACGATGCATCTGGGTTCTACGAACGCTTCACGGCCCCTGAGATCTCCAGCGACGACAGCGTGGCCGTGGCCCCCGAGACCGATGAGGTCTGGGTCCACGATGCCCGCGAGATGCCCGAACTACCCGACAACTCGGTGGCTCTGGTGGTCACCTCGCCGCCCTACTTCGCTGGTAAGGCCTACGAGGAGGAGTTGGGCCAGGGCCACATCCCAGCGTCCTACGTCGAGTATCTAGACGGGCTCACCGAGGTGTTCGCCGAATGCGTGCGGGTGTTGGAGCCGGGGGGACGCATTGCCGTCAACGTGGCCAACCTGGGCCGCAAGCCCTACCGGTCGCTATCGGCCGACGTCACCCACATCCTGCAAGACCGGCTCGGTCTGCTCATGCGGGGGGAGATCGTCTGGCAGAAGGCACGCGGTGCCGGTGGCAACTGTGCCTGGGGGAGCTTCCGCAGCGCCAAGAACCCGGTTCTGCGCGATCTCACCGAGCGCATCGTGGTGGCCAGCAAGGGCCGCTTCGACCGGGCCCGCACCCCTGTGCAGCGGAAGGCCGAAGAGCTACCGGTCGAGAGCACCATCGGCAAGGACTCCTTCATGGACCTCACACTCGACCTGTGGGAGTTCGCCCCTGAATCGGCCACCCGCGTCGGTCACCCGGCGCCCTTCCCTGTCGAGTTGCCGGCTCGTCTGATCCAGCTCTACACGTTCGAAGGCGACCTGGTCCTCGACCCGTATATGGGCTCGGGAACCACCGGCGTGGCCGCGGTGGAGGCCGGGCGACGCTTTGCGGGCTACGACACTGACGCGGGCTACGCCGAAGCCGCCATCGAGCGCATCGAGGCAGCTCGTTCTCGTCTCCTTCCGCCCGCAGATGCCGACCAAGCCGATGCCGGTCGCGCCGACCCCGACGAGGCGGCCCAAGTCCAAGCCCAAGCCGCGATCGCGCCCCTCTTCGCCGGCCTCACCGAAGATCTCCAAGCGACTGGTACCGAGTTGGTCGCCTTCCAACGGCAGTCCACCGTCGACGGTTCCCGAGCCCAGGAGCTGGTTGCCCAGCTGCTGGCCCAGTGCGGCTTCGCTGGCAAGGTTCGTGAGAAGCAGAAGTTTCCGGTGGGCGTGGAGGTCAACTTCCTGGCCGACGACGTGGATGGTGGCCAGTGGATCTTCGACGTGTGGGGCGCGTTCTCCAGCTCCCGTCCCGGACTCAAGCGCACCGACACGCTGTGGAAGGCCCTCGGCAAGGCCGCCATCTTGGCCACGGAGTTCCCTGACCTCGCCGAACCCTGCCGCTACGTGCTCCTCAGCACCGACCTGCCCCCGCGGGCCTCTGCCGGAGGCAAAGCCCTGATCGCAGCTCACCAGAGCGGCCTCGTCTGGGACGTCCTGCTGGTAGACGAGCCGGCCACAGTGGCCGAGCTACTGCACCTGGCATCGGGCTCTCGCTCGGACCCTGAGCTCCGCCATCCAGTACCCACGGCCTACCGCTGATGGCCGTCAGATACGGCGCAACACGGTGACCGAGCGGGTCTGCAATTCCACCACGGCCCGGGCATCGGTCCGCCAGGCATCGGCGGCCTCGGAGGGATCAGCGGTGCTGATCACGAAGGACCAGTGACGGCCGAGGCGGGCCGCGGGCAGGGTGAAGGACACGTCGTGGTCCTGTCCGTTGACCAGGATCAGGAATGAGTCATCGGTGATCGTCTCACCGTGGGGCCCGCGTTCGGTGATGGCCTGACCGTTCAGGAACAACCCGAAGGAACGCTGATCGGGTTCCTGCCACTCGCTGTGGTTCATGCGGCGACCATGGGCTCCGAACCACCACGCGTCAGGAACGGCATTGGCCGTCTCGGGGTGGCCCCGCAGGAAGGCACGACGGCGGAGCACCGGATGGTGACGACGAAGGTGGATGAGACGGCGGGTGAAGTCTTGCAGCAACTGCTGGCCGTCATCGAGGTCCCAGGGCACCCAACTGGTGCGGTCGTCGAGGCACCACGGGTTGTTGTTGCCGTGCTGCGTGCGGCCGCTCTCGTCGCCGGCCACCAGCATCGGGACACCTAGCGACAGCAACAAGGTGGCCAACATGTTGCGCTGCTGACGGGCCCGCAAAGCGAGGATGGCAGCATCGTCGGTGGGGCCTTCCACGCCGCAGTTCCAGGACCGGTTGTCGTCGGTGCCGTCCCGGTTGTCCTCGCCGTTGATCTCGTTGCGCTTGTGCTCGTAGGAGACCAGGTCGGCCAGCGTGAAACCATCGTGGGCGGTCACGAAGTTGATCGATGCGTAGGGACGGCGGCCGTCGTCGCCGTAGAGGTCGCTCGACCCGGCCAGCCCGTCGGCCAGGGTGGCGGCCGAGGCCTGCCCCCGCCAGAAGTCGCGCACGTGGTCGCGGTAGCGACCGTTCCACTCCGACCACAGACCGGGGAAACCACCCACCTGGTAGCCGCCCGGACCTATGTCCCACGGTTCGGCGATGAGCTTGATGCGAGACAGCACCGGGTCCTGTTGAACGGCATCGAAGAAGGTGGCCCGCCGGTCGAACTCGTAGGGATCCCGGCCGAGCACTGTGGCCAGGTCGAAGCGGAACCCGTCGACGTGGAAGTCGGTCACCCAGTGGCGAAGGGAATCCATGACCAGGCGCAGCACGTTCGGGTGGGTGAGGTCGAGCGTGTTGCCGGTACCGGTCCAGTCGAGGAACTTGCTGGGATCGTCGGGCTGGGTTCGGTAGTAGCTGAGCCCGTCGACGCCCTTCATCGACAGCATCGGGCCCAGCTGATCGCCTTCGGCCGTGTGGTTGTAGACCACGTCGAGGATGACCTCGATGCCGGCCCGGTGAAGGGCCTTGACCATGCCCTTGAACTCGGTGACCTGTTGGCCCCGTTGTCCGGTGGCCGCGTAGGCGGCATGAGGGGCGAAGTAGCCGATGGTGCTGTAGCCCCAGTAGTTGGTGCGTCGCCGCCCGGATGAATCGGTGAGGTTTCGTTCGGCCAAGAAGCGTTCGTCGGCGATGTGGTGCACCGGTAGTAGCTCCACCGCGGTGACTCCGAGGTCGACCAGGTGGGCCACCGCCGCATCCGAGGCCAGGCCCGCGTAGGTCCCCCGCAGATCGTCGCGGATCCCGGGGTGCAGCTTGGTGAGCCCCTTGACGTGGGCCTCGTAGATGACCGTCTGTGACAGGGAGGTCCGAGGCGGGGTCACGCCCTCCCAGTCGAAGCGCTCGTCGACCACGATGCTCTTCGGCATGCTGTCGGCATCGTCGATGTCGCAGCGGCGGTCGGGCGGGCCGTCGTCGGCCACGTAGGGCAGGGTGGCGGCCGCGGGGTCGACCGCGCCTTCGATGGCCTTGGCGTAGGGGTCGATGAGCAGCTTGGCTGGGTTGAACCGGTGGCCAGCCGCCGGATCCCATGGGCCGTGGACCCGGTATCCGTAGCGCTGGCCGGGGCCGATGCCAGGGATCTCGACGTGCCAGTGGAGGGCCTTGTGCTCCACGACGGGGATCCGCTCTTCGTGGCCTTGGTCGTCGAACAGGCACAGGTCCACCGCGGTGGCATGCTCGGAGAACAGCGAGAAGTTGGTGGTGTCACCGGTCCAGGTGGCACCGACCGGGTCGGGTCGACCCGGCCATGTCCGACGGGTCACGAGCCGCTGATCTCCCGTTCGAACCACAGCACGCCGAGCGGAGGCAGGGTCAGGTGGGCTGAGGCCGGCTGACCGTGGTGGGAAGGACCGTCGGCGTCGATGCCGCCCAGGTTACCGACCCCTGATCCGCCGTAGTGGGCTCCGTCGGTGTTGAGGACCTCGCTCCACTGGCCCGCCGTCGGGAAGCCGAGGTGGTAGTCGTGGCGGGGGACCGGTGACAGGTTGGCCACGCACACGAGTTGCTGGCCGTCACCGTTGCGTACGAAGGCCAGCACGTTGTTGTCAGCGTCGTCGTCGACCAACCAGTCGAACCCGGTGGCCGAGAAGTCGTCGGCCCACAGCGCGGGCCGCTCCCGGTAGGTGTGGTTGAGGTCTCGGACCAAGCGGTGCACACCGCCGTGGCCCTCATCGGCCAAGAGGTGCCAGTCGAGTGACCGGTCGTGGTTCCACTCTCGCTCCTGAGCCCATTCGCCGCCCATGAACAGCAGCTGCTTGCCGGGGTGAGCCCACATCAAACCGAAAAGGGCCCGCACGTTGGCCAGTTGCTGCCAGCGGTCGCCGGGCATTCGGGTGAGCAGGGTGCCCTTGCCGTGCACCACTTCGTCGTGGGAGAGGGGCAGCACGAAGTTCTCGGTGAACGCGTAGTGGAGGCCGAAGGTGAGCTGGTCGTGGTGGTAGTGCCGGTTGACCGGGTCCTGGGCGAAGTGGTCGAGGGTGTCGTGCATCCAGCCCATGTTCCACTTGAACCCGAATCCGAGCCCGCCGCCGTCGACGGGCCGAGACACGCCCGGCCAGGCCGTGGATTCCTCGGCCACCGACAGGATCCCGGGATGGTCCCGGTGGATCTCCACGTTCATCTCCTGGAGCAGCGACACCGCGGCCAGGTCCTCACGGCCGCCGTGTTCGTTGGGCAGCCACTGGCCCGGATCGCGGGAGTAGTCGAGGTAGATCATGGAAGCCACCGCATCCACCCGCAGCCCGTCGACGTGGTATTGCTCCAGCCAATGGATCGCGCTGGCGATCAGGAAGCCGGAGATTTCGTGCCGGCCCAGATTGTAGA
>JBDTBS010000213.1:0-15397 GCA_039924035.1 Aquihabitans sp.
ACCGCCGTAGACCACCCGTTCGAAGTCGTCGGTGAGGCGGTCCATGGCCGGTTGATCCACCTGATGGGCGGCCCCTCGGGCGGTGGTGGCGATGCGCAGGTCCAGCCGTCCCGACCGAGCCAGGCGCAGAAGTCCAGCCTCGTAACGCAGCCGCACCGCAGCCTGATGATCACCGGCATCGGCGGCCTTGTCGGCCTGACGGTCGAGCTCGGCGGGGTCGAGGGTCTGATCTACCAGGGGCCCGCCGCCCCGCGAGCGGCGCACGGCAGCACGGCTGCGCCGGGAAATCAGCCGGACGGCACCGAAGCCGGCTCCCACCAGCACTCCGAAGAACAACAGCAGTTGCACCCACCCCGAGTCGAAGATCGGAGCGAAGAAGTCGCCGATACCTGACAGCCGATCGGCCATCCACCTCAACGGGCCTCGGAACGGCTGGGGTAGCCGGTTGCCGTGGTACTTCTTGGCATCGAGCACCTGCTCGGCCGACCGGCGGGCGTCGTCGCTCGACGACACCGCAGCCCCGCTGTCGGTTGCCCCATCCAGCTGGTCGGCCAGCTCGGTGAGGCGGACCCGACGATCTTCGACAGTCGCATCGGTGACCGCCGTCAGATCAACTGGTCGTCCGTCTATCTGGTCGACGGTACGCAGGTCTTCGAGCGCAGCCGGGTCGCTCGCCGCCTCGCGGATCAGGACCACTGCCTCCGAGCGAGGGACGTCTCGTGTCGGGGCCGAGGCAGAACCTTCGAGCGCGGCGGCACCGGCCGTTCCCGTCGCCGCCAAGACGACGATTGCCCCCGTCAGCAGGCGGCGGCCGCGAACGTTCAGGTTCACCCGGCCGGGGGCGGTGGAGGAGGAGACGGCGGCGGCGGTGGTGGCGGCGGAGGGCTCCACCCGCCGCTCGTCGGTGGCGGTGGGCCGACGGGACCCCACATGGGCGACGAACCGGCGCCGGGCTGCGCCGGGTATGAGCTAGCGGTAGCACCCACCCGCTGGGCCCACAGCTGGAGGTCGAAACCTTCCTTGCGTACCCGTAGGTCCACGTAGAGGGCCATGGTGAATGCCGCGGTGAACGGAGTGACCAGGATGGTGGCCACCAGCGCGACCAAGGTGGTGACCACCTGCAGGACCACCGGCGACACATCGGTGAAGACCAGAGCCACCAACGGGACCGAGATCATCGACTGGAAGACGCCAGCCAAGATGGACGACAAGACTACGAGGCCGAGCACCCGCCAAAATGTGCCTCGCACCAGTTGAACCGACCGGCTCAACGCCCCACTGGCCGAGAGCCCCTCCATCAGCAGGGCAGGCATGGCCACGGCCAGGAACCCCATCGGAACGATCACACCGACCAGACAGGCGATAAGACCAGCCACGGTGGCCAGGGTGGTGAGGAGGGTGAGGCCGAGGATCGAACCGATGCGACCCACGGCGAAGCGCAGGCTCTCCTGCCAGGTGACGTCGTCGCCCACGTAGGCACCGGAGATGGCCCGGAAGCAGGCCGCTATGGCGACGGATGTGGCGATGAGCAAGATGAGCGTGCCCGACATGGCCCCCACGAACTGCAGCGCAAGATCGCCGCCATCGGGGATTTCATCTCCAGTCGGGGTGTTGAACAGGTCGGCACCGTCCGGTTGGGTCGACCACGTGATCAACCCCTGCAGGATGGCGACGGGCACCACGGGGATGGCCACCGCAGCCAACAGCGTCTTGGCCCGACCCTTGTAGATCTGGATGGCCGCATCGAGGAGCTCGCCAACACCGAGCGGTCGCAGCTGGTTCATGAGCGGGGACCCTACCCGTGCGCTGGTTCGCCGGGTTCGACCGGACCCTCATCGTTCTGGACGGGGCCCTCGTCGTTCTCGTCTTCGAAGCCCTCTAGGTCGCCAACTTCACCGAGCTCGGCGGCGTCACCGAGAGGACCGATGGTGACGCCGCCCCGCTTGCGACCAGCGATCGGAGCGCAGATCGCTGCGCCTCCGAAGTCGACCAGCACGAACAGCACTCGGGCCACGATGGCCGTGGCCGCGGCCACACCCCCGTCCAGGCCAGATGATGCGGCCAGGACCCCTTCACGGACCCCGGCACCGGCCGGAACGGGCACGGCCATGAACCCGGCCACCCACGACAGCACCGTGGCGAACATGACCCGGGAGAACGATGCATTGGGGTCGAGGGCCCGAGCCACGGCCCAGGTTCCTCCGCCCACGAACAGCCAGGTGGGCACGTATACGGCCACCAGCCGCAACGAGTTGCGCCACTCGGGGATGTCGATATCGATCGACCGGCCCGTCACCTTGGCCACCACGCCAACGAACCAGCCCAACACGTCGTGGTGGAGCAGTACGACCCCTACCGGCAAGGCCAGCAGGAACAGCATCCATGGGTTCAACCCACCGCCCGATATCGCGAACGGCAGGAAGGCGGCGGCCACGAACATGGCCGCCAGGTAGAGCAGGCCGAGCGACATGGCCACGCTGGCGTAGGCCCGGCGGCGAGGTACGCCGCCCCGGCGGGCCAACTCCCCTCGGCCGAGCACCGGCCACACCCCGCCGGGCAGGTATTTGCCCAGCTCACCGACGTAGTACCAGGCCACCACCCGACCAACCGGAGCCCGTACCCCAAGGAGGCGCAGAACACCGCGCCAGCCCATGCCGATGGTGGTCATCCCGACGACTGCACACAGAGCACCGACCGCCACCCACCACAGGTTGGCGTCGCGCAGGGCCGCCGATGCGGCGGGCCAATCGTCCACCAGGCTGCGAGTGACGAAGTACATCGCGGCGCCACCGAGTAGGACGCCGACGGCCGACGAGATACCTACGGCCCGTCCCCGACCCTTGGTGTCGGCGACGGACGTGTCCCGGTGATCGTGGGTCACAACCTCAGGTGCGGGTTCGGTGGTGTCCATCGGGCACGACGTCCAGGGATTCGGCGGGACCCTCGCGGGGGCGACGGGCCACCCTACGCGTCGACCCGGGCGGGGCCGGGTCTACCCCACCGCGATGGACCTGCCAGCCGACAGCACCCGCCAGGGCGATCACCGACAGGATCAACAGCACCGCGCCGAGCGCGAGGAGCAGGCCGGGCCACCGCGACCAGGCGATCACGGCCCCAACCTGCGTCGAGATCCCGCCACCGACCGGCCCCCAGTACGTGTGCAGGACCGTGCCGATCGCGTTGACCTGGATCACGCTGGCCCAGGCCAGCACCACCGCTGGCGCCCATCGACTCGACCAACGATGCAGGCCGGCAGCAACGACCACCGCGGCCCCGACCACCCCTGGGAAGAAGTAACGGCCCTGGAGGAACGGGAACTGTCCAGAACGGACGTAGAGCCCCCAGGCGCGCACGATGACGAATCCGAGCAAGGCCAGACCAGGTATGAGGATCACCGCCAGGTCGAGGCGTGATGTCGGTCGTCCTCGGCCGTGGTCCTCGCCGTCGCGGCGTTCCTGGCGGCTTCGCGGCCACGCCAAACCGGTGACGACGAGGGTCACGGTGGCCGCCGCGGCGAGCACGAGCAGCCGGAACGACTGCCGAGCCGAGAACCAACCGAACCAGCCGAACGTGCGGGCTGGCACCCAGGCGAGGAACCGACCGGCCCACGCCCGAGGGCTCGGCTCGAAGCCTGGGGGTTGGAGTCGTTCGGTGATGATCCTGGTGTCGATGGTCGGGGTGAAGGTGCCGTGGTCCATCCTGTTGCGCAGATACCACCAGCCGGCGATCACCACCGTCGTGGTCCCGACGATCGCCAGGTCGACCACCCATCGTGACCAGCTGGCACGTCGATGATCCGGCGCCGACCGCCACCATCCGGCGAGGTAGGCGACGACGACGAACGGGATGAGCACGAACGCGCTGGACTTGGTGAGGAGCGCGGCCCCCACCACCACACCCAGGCCGACCGCCCGTCCACGGGTGGAGTCGCCACGGACCACGGCCGCGGCCAGCCAGGTGGCGACCCCGGCCAGGATGATGAGCCCATTGTCGTTGTTGACCGTCGACCCGATGTGCGCCAGCTGGGGCACCACCAGCGGCAGCAACGATCCGGTCGCCGCCACCCGCCGTCCCACCCCCAAACGGCGCGCCGTCCCCCACGCCAGCAACGGCAGGGGGGCGATCAGCAGAGCGTTGATCAGACGCAGCAGTGCCACCTCGTGGGCCATCGACAGGGTCCAGGGGGAGATGGCTCGTTCGGCCTGCAGCACCGCGGCCATCGCCCGGTAGTAGAGCGGCGGATGCTGGGCGAGTTGGTTGGACCGAGTCGAGGTACCGGCCGAACCCCCGAGCTGGCCCACGGTGGGGCCACCGAACTTGGTCGGGGCGTCGCCGGCGACGTGGCGCACGCCCGAACCCGGGCTCGGCTGCTGCGGCGTCGGACACCAGCGGCCGGTGGCGACGAAGGTGCTGCAGTCGGCCAGGACCGCCGGCGCTATCTGCCGCTGGTCGAACGCCGGGTAGGCGCGGCCGTCAGCGAGCGCCACCACCAGGTCGACGTGCGCGGGCTCATCGGGCGCCTCGTAGAGGGGGACCAGCACCGACCAAGCTCCGAGCAACAGCCCGAAGGTGACGGTGGCAACCCACACCAGGGCGGGCACCGACCGGAAGCGGATCCGAAGGTCCTCCCAGGTCGGCCGCATCGGGGCGACCTTATCCGACACGCCCGACCGGGCGACCGGCCTCGGATGACGGCGGGGATCGCCGTGATCGCTGCGTGGCGAGTCGAGCGATCGAAGCTTCGGTCGGTCCGGGTCGCTCCGGTAGCCTCACCCCTCATGGTCGACGCCTCGCTCCCGCCCGCCTCCGGCACTGGACTCGCCGGCGTGAGCCCTGCCGACGAGCTCGATGTCAGCATCGTCCTGCCCGTCTACAACGAGAAGGGTCACCTCCACCAGGAGATCGACCGGATCCGCGCGGCCATGGACGCTGCGGAGTTCTCCTATGAGATCATCGTCGTCGACGACGGATCGAATGACGGCTCGGGCGACACCTTGCGCGAGATCGAAGGCATCCGGCTGATTCAGTTCCTCTCCAACCGTGGGTCGGGCTCGGTCCGCAAGTTCGGCACCCGGGCCTCCCGGGGGCGGGTGGTGGTGTGGACCGACGTCGACATGTCGTATCCCAACGACCTGATCCCCGAGTTGGTGCGCGAGCTCGACGGTTACGACCAGGTGGTCGGGGCCCGCACCACCGAGGAGGGAACCCACAAGGTGTTCCGGGTGCCGGCCAAGGCCGCCATTCGCAAGCTGGCCTCCTATCTCGTCCAGACCCCCATCCCCGACCTCAACTCGGGCATGAGGGCCTTCCGCCGCGACGTGGCCATGCAGTACGTCAGCCAGCTCCCCGCCGGGTTCAGCTGCGTCACCACGATCACCATGACCTTTCTGGCCCACGGCTACACGGTGAAGTACTGGCCGATCACCTATTCCACGCGGGCCGGCAAGTCGAAGTTCCACTGGGCCAGCGACACCCGGCGCTACTTCCTGCAGGTCATCCGCATGACCCTGTCGTTCGATCCGTTCCGGGTCTTCCTGCCCCTCGGCTTCTTGCTCCTGTTCCTCGGTATCGGCAAGCTCGGCTACGACATCGTGGAGCACGACTGGAAGGTGGCCATCAACACGCTGCTCATCTTCCTGGCCGCCTTCCAGGTGTTCGTGGTGGGAATGCTCGCCGACCTGGTCGGTCGGGCCACCCGGGCCACCCACGAGGTCCAACCGGCGGCCGGATTCACCCGTGACGTGTCAGGCACGGTCCCCGTCGGGCACCGCTCTCGGGCCGGGGTATCGCGGTGACGGCCCCTTCCACGTCCGGCGCCGAGCACGGCTCCACCGTCGACGAAGACATCCCCACCGGCAACACCTACGACAAGTACGCCTCGAAGAATCCAGTCGAGCGCAAGCTCATGGAGGGCTTCTTCTCGGCCCTCGACGACTCGCTGCCCACGTCGACTCCGGCCCGCGTGCTGGAGGTGGGCGTCGGCGAAGGCGAGATCACCGCTCGACTGGCCGCCCGCTGGCCGCAAGCCACCTTCTGCGGGGTCGACCTGCCCGATCCCGAACTGGCTGCCCACTGGGACGGCAAGGGCTTTGCACCCCTGTTCGGCGACATCGGTCGCCTACCGTTCGAAGACAACACCTTCGACCTGGTGCTGGCCATCGAGGTCCTCGAACACGTGCCCTACCCCGAGCTGGCCCTGGCCGAGCTCGACCGGGTGACCAAACAAGACATCGTGGTATCGGTCCCCCGTGAACCCATCTGGTGCGCAGCCAACCTGGCCCGGGGCAAGTACGTGAAGAACCTGGGCAACACCCCCGGCCACATCAACCATTGGTCGAAGCGGGCCTTTGCCGACATCGTGGGACGGCGGTTCGATGTGCTGTCCGTGCGCAGTCCGTTCCCATGGACGATGGTGGCCGGTCGGGTTCGCTGACCTGTTCTGTGTCCAGAGCCGGCACCGGGCCGCCGGCCGACATCGTCAAGAGGCCGGCACCTTCGCTACCCACACCACCATCCGCTGCGGGACGAACTGGCTCGGCGGCAAATTGAGCGTCGCCTTCACCGCGGTGGTGTCGAGCACCACGATGGGCTGGGGTTCGAGGGCATTGGGGGCCATCGCCCGAATGGTCTCCGGAGCATTGGCCACGAGATAGAGCTCGCGGCCGGCCCTCTGGACCGAGGCCTGGACCTCCGCGACGGGAAACGGTTCAATCCCTCGGGACTGCGCATGGGTGCTTCGGGCGGCGGGGACCCCGCACCGCCCCCGAAAAGACGGCAACAAGGTGATGCCGATCTGGCTTTCGTAGGAGAACACCGCGGCGCCGTTCGGTCCGACGGCATCGCACAGCTTGTCGAGCCCCTGCATGCCGCCGGCTTGCCACCGGGCCGTACGAAGCGGCACGGTCACCCGCAGCGGGGCCCCGACCATCAGGACCGCTCCGATGATCAGCGCCGCGGCTACGACCGGCCTCCGGATTGAGGGCGCCACGCGTGACGCCAGCACGGTGGTGACGATGTCGACGGTGTGCAGAGCCAAAATGATGAGCCCCGGAAGCACGATGGGGAGATAGCGCCGCATCATCCATGGTTGGTCGGGAAAAATGGATGGCTTCCAGACGTAGAGCACCGTCGTGGGCACGACGAGCGCTAGCAGCAGCACCTTGTCCCCGCGTTGGTTGCCGGCGATCCCACGAAATGCCGTCGCCGCCAGCCCGGCCACAGCCAAGGCCAAAGTCACCGGGCCGAGATACCAACCAAGCCGGTCGAGGGAGACCTCGGCGTAGGTGCGTGACCCGTCTGCCGGTAACCCCTCCCCCACCTGGATGGCCTCCATGGTGCCCCGGCCTCCGCCGTCGGGCAGCCCACCACGGACCGGCTCTAGCAAGGGGCGGACGAACGCGGCCAGCACAGCCATGCCGACGACCGCCACCACGAGGCCCCCGGCGATACGGCGACGGTGGGCCAGCACCCAGGCGGTGACGCCCGAGCCACGGCCCCGGGCCAGAGCATCGCCGATGACCAGAACCAGGATCGCCAATATCACGCCGGCGATCAGCCCGAACTCGACCTGGCCGACCTGCTCCTGGTGGAAGTGCAGGTAGAACGCACTGCGGTGGTGGAGGTCGATCCAGGCGAGTGCGCTCGGCGGCACCATGCCGATGACGAAGGCCAGGGTGAGCAGCCACGGCGAGCGACGATCGCCGTCGGCAGCACGCCAACGGGTAGCGATCGCGATCGCGGCCGGCAGGGCGAGCAGGGCAACCCCGCCATCGACACGGGCGCAGAGCGTGGCCGCGGACAGGGCACCAGCCAAGGCCATGCGCGGCCACGATCGATCCCGCATGGCCACCAGCACCGCCCACAGCCCGAACATTGCAAAGAGCAGGTTGGTCGGCTCACTGAGCGAGCTGCGGACCGTGTACACGAACACGAAGTTGACCCCGAGCGCGGTCACCGCCGCCACGGCCAGCCACGGCCGCAGGAACCAAAGGGCCAGCAGGAAGAAGGCGGCTAGCCCGAGGGCGCCGAGGACGGCCGGTGCGGCCTTGAACCCGACGTCGCCGCCTACCCACGAACCGATGGCCAGGTATGACGGGAACAGGTGGGTTCCTTGGATCTCGAGATCGGTATCTACACCTTTGAGGGTCTGTTGGCCGAGCGCTGTCGTCCCGAGCCCCGGAGCGTCGTCGAGACCCGGTCCCCGGCCGTCGACGACAAGGTCACCCTGGTTTGCGATCCAGAGCCCGCCAGCGGTGTAGATGCCTGGGTCCCGGTCGGTGCGCACGTAATCCCCGTGGTACGCCGCGTTGGCAAAGGCTGACCCGGCAATGACCAGGCAGCCCGCGAGGATCACAAGAAACGGCGCTCGACGCTGCCCAACGGCAGATCTCGAGGCCCGGTCGGGACGCCACGCGGCGAGCAACCCCAGCCAGAGGACCAACCCGGCGGGGGCGACGACCAGCGGGCGCGCCACGCCGGCGATCGCGGCCGCCAACGTCACCAGGCCGACGGCCAGGACGCCCAGAACGGTCACGACGACGATCATCTCGAAGACGCGATGCGCCGACCACCGGCCCGCGGCCACGTCGGCGTGTCCCGACGCGGGGCCCATGTCAGGTTGCGGCATGCGACGTGTCTAGCCGAATGCCACCGAGGCGAGAGGCATGACAGGGTCGGCCTCTCGGCCGACCCTGTCACTCCATTCGTGAATGGCTAACTGTTTTTAGATGGAAGCACCGCCGCTCTCACAGGTGGCCGCGGCAACAGCCAGTGTGATGCGGAAGTTGTACGAGGAGCTGCGGTAGATGTCGGCCAGCGCCTTCAGACGCTCACCGGTTGCCGGTTCACCGCATGCCGCCTCGTTGGCAGAGTTTGCGGCCACGTTCACAGGCTCGTTCAGCGACATGATCGATGCCACGACCGCTATCCGAGCGATCGAACCATTGGGTGCAGCGTCGATCCTGCCGCTCCAGTAGGCGAGACCGCTCGCATCGGGGCCACGATCCAGGACACGTTCGTAGAGGTAGCTCACGAAAGCTTCGCTCGCAGTCGCATCCGGGTCTGCTTCACTCATCGCGTTCCCGTAAGCCTCAGAGCTGGCGAACAGTTGACCGGCCAGGTAGGCCGGCCGCTGGTCTCGCAGGAGGGCACCGGTCCAGTACTCGAGGCCCGTCGGGTCGGCCATGCGGTCGAGAGCGATCACGTAGGTGTCGTTCACCGAGTTGGACCAGCCTTCACGAGACTTGGCGATGGTCTTGGCCACGGTGAGCAGCGGCGTTCCGGTGTTCAGCCTCGAGACCCAGTAGTCACGGCCAGCCATGTCTGGGCTGCGCTCGAGCACCGTCTGGTAGATGGCATCGACCTGCATACCCAGCGAGGTCAGTCCAAAGTTCAGCTCGGCCGAGTTGGGATCTTCGCCCACAGCGGGTCCGGCAACGTTCGGGATGATCAGTGCTCCGAGGGGCCCGCAGTCGGTTGCGGGTTCGGCCGGTTCGGGGATCACGAACGAGTCGTCAGCCAAGGTGGCGGTCAGCGGGCTACCAGTGGCGGTGCCGACCAGGTCGACCTCGATCGGGCTGAAGACGCACGTGCCGTCGCCGATGTCCAGCGGCGAGACATCACCGGTGTTCTTGTTGATCAGATCCACGCCGGTGATCTCCAGTTGGAACGATGCATCGAGCGTCAGAGCACCGCTTGTGGAGTCGTAGGTACCAGTGCCAGCAGCGGGCTGCGTGACCTGGATCTTGACCTCGGCATCGATTCCCGGTATCGCATCTTCTCTGATGATGCTGGACTGCGGGAAGGTGGCCTGGGCGGAGATTGTTCCTGCGTCCGCGTCGATCGTGCCTTCAATTGCAACCCCGGTGAACGGGTTCGGGTCACCCTTGACGGCGAGGTTGCCTGTCACTGGTCCGGAGAACTGTTCTGGAGCGGCCGACGCTGGAGAGGCCACCGCGAAGGTGGATGCGGCCAAGGCCAACACCGCCGTCGCCGACGCTCGTCGTAGTCGTCGCTTTCCCATTGATACTGATTGCTGACGTGGGTGGTTCATGTGTGACAATCCCCTATCGATAGAACGGTGGATACCGCGATGTAGGCCAACTGGCCTCGCTTCGACCATAGGAACGAGTTATCGGACTGTCAACGCGCTTTGGCTATTGCAGGTCTGGGCCGATCGCTGACCCGACAGATAGGCTTTTCCTATCGATCGGGCGGTCGAGCACCAACGAGCGGGATGATCCGCACCACGCGACCTGAAGGGCGGAGCGATCGCCGGCATGCGAGACGAGCTCGAAACAACGAAGGACGTGACCGCCGAGGTCACTACGACCGACGAGGTCGCTGCCTCGGGGGCAGCCCCCCTTCGGGACAGCCCGGTCGGGTTTCGGCGTTTGGGCCTTGAGGCTTCTGGCGTCGCGGTGGCGGCTTGGGTTTGGGTGGCTTGGCTCTTCCGAGTGTGGCGCATGCCGCTGCGGTTGCCGTTCGATTCGCGGTCCGACGCCACCCTCATATCGATGATGACCAAGACCATTGGAGAGCGCGGCTGGTACTACAACCAGCCCAGGCTCGGCGCCCCGTTCGGTCAGCAGTTCTACGACTTTCCCCATGGGGGCGAATCGATCCAGTTGTTCGGGATGAAGGTTCTCACTTGGCTCACAGGCGACTGGGGCCTGGCCATGAACCTCTACTTCCTCGCCGGTACTGGGTTCCTAGCTGCCGTGACGTTCCTGGTACTCCGGCATCTGCGCTTCGGTCCCGTCGTGTCTGGTGTGGCGGCACTCATCTACACCTTCATGCCGTACCACTTCGCCCACGGCCAGATGCACCTGTGGCGGTCGACCTACTTCACGGCCCCACTCGCCGTGTTGCTCCTCGTGTGGGCCACATCATGGCGAGAGCGGTTCCTCATCGAACCAGCGAAGATTGGCCCGGGTTCGCTGCGGAGCAACCTTCGAGTCCGGCGGGTTCTGTTCGCGGTGGCAGTGGCCATGGTCGTCGCCGGCTCTGAAACCATGACCACTGCCTTCACCATGACGCTGTTGGCGGCGGGTGCGGTGGTCGGGGCGATCCGGTGGCGTGAACCGCAGCGGCTACTGGTATCAGGCGCTCTCGTGCTGGTGATGGCTGGCACTTTCGCCGTCTTCAGTGCTCCCACCCTCAACTTCTACCGAGTGCACGGCTCCAACGATCTCGCTGCCAGCCGGGTCGTGACCGAGAGCGAGTGGTACGGGCTGAAGCTGTCTCGGCTGGTGACGCCAGAACCCGGCCATCGTTCCGATTTTCTGTCGGACGTTGGAAGTAAGGCCCAAGAACGCAGCATCGTCCCCAGTGAACGCGGTCAGGCACTGGGGCTACTGGGTACAGCCGGATTCTTGGGGGCCATCTATGGCGCTATCGCCGGACGCCGACGCCGCATCGAAGATCTCGATGTTGCCCCCGGTTGGGACCGGGCCGCACTGCGCGACCACGCCGGAGTGTTCACGTTGCTGGCCCTGCTCTTCGGCACGATCGGAGGGATGTCGGTCCTGTTGGCAATGGCCGGCTTCGCTCAGGTGCGGGTATGGGACCGGATCTTGTTGATCATCGCGTTCTTCGCAATGACCACCGTGCTGATCTGGAGCGAGAACTTCGCGGCTTGGGTGCGAACCCGGCAGCCTCAGCGATATCGCCCAATACTCGGGGCCGTCGCCGTGGCCGTGCTTGCCTTCGGGCTTTGGGACGGCACCCCGCCCGTCCGCACGCCCACCGCACAGGTCGAGGCCCGACACGCCAGTGACCGGGCCTTCGTGGCCGATATCGAGGCTCAGATGCCCGACGGTACGGCGATCTTCCAACTACCGGTTCTGGCGTTCCCTGAGGTCAAGGCCCCCGGTCAGATGGTCGACTACGACCCGCTTCGGGGATTTTTGGCCGACAGCGGCACTCTTCGTTGGAGCTACGGCTCCGTCAAAGGTCGTCCGTCGGGCGACTGGCAGACCCATCTCCGAGACTACGTCGGCCCCGTGGCCGGCCTTCCGGGGCTGCTCGGACTCGGCTTCACCGGGTTGTGGGTCGATACCTACGGCTACACCGACGATGGAGCAGAGATCGCCCAGATCGCAGACGTGGTCGGCGGCAAGCCGCTCACCTCACCCGACGGCCGTTTCCTGTTCTTCGACCTGCGTCCGTACAAAGCTCGACTGGGAATGTCCGACGAACAGCTACAGGAAGAAACTCGAACGGTGTTGCAGGTCGAGCCGCCAGCCGCGCCGGCCTGAGACGCTCGGGCCCCTCAAAACCAGCGAAACGGCGTAGATCTTGGTCGTCTGACAACCAAGATCTACGCCGTTTCGGCTTGGGTGAGGGTCAAATGGCGGGGGCTTCCAGGGGAAGCGGGGCGCACAGGCCCTCGAGCTCGGCGATCTGGATGCGATCGCGGTTCGCGTAGGTGATCTCGTTCGTCGGGTCGACCTGCAGCTTGAACTCACGGAACGACTGCTCCATCGAGTCATACGACAGCAGGCGGCCGATCAGCGGATCGCCCAGGCCCAACAGGAGCTTGATGGCCTCGATGGCCTGCAGGGTGCCGATGATGCCCGGCAGCACGCCGAGCACGCCGGCCTCTGAGCAGGACGGGGCCAGTTCGGGCGGCGGAGGCTCGGGGACCATGTCTCGGTAGGTGGGTCCGTTCTTCGGGTCGAAGACGGTGACCATGCCCTCGAAGCGGAAGATGGAACCGTGCACCACGGGAATGCCGAGCTTCACCGAGGCATCGTTGACCAGGAACCGGGTCGGGAAGTTGTCGGTGCCATCGACGATCAGGTCGAACTCGGAGAGGATGTTCATCACATTGTCGGCGCCGAGCCGCACGTCGTAGGTGACGACGTCGACGTCGGGGTTCATGGCCGTCAGCGTCTTCTTGGCCGAATCCACCTTGCGATCGCCGATTCGGTCCATGTTGTGAAGGATCTGGCGCTGAAGGTTCGACTCGTCGACCACATCCATGTCGATGATCCCGATGGTGCCCACACCGGCCGCGGCCAGGTACATGGCCGCTGGCGAGCCGAGGCCACCGGCGCCGAGGAACAGGACCCGAGACGACAAGAGCTTCTGCTGGCCGGCCTCGCCCACCTCGGGCAGGAGCAGGTGACGCTTGTAGCGGTTGCGCTGTTCGGGGCTGAGGGTGGTGGGGGTGACCCAGTCGAGGCCATCGTCCTTCCAACCGTTGAAGCCGCGGTCCACCGACACCACGTCGGTGTAGCCGAGCTCTTCGAGGGTCTTGGCTGCGAATGCCGAGCGGACGCCGCCGGCGCAGTAGACGACGAGCTTGGTATCGCGGTCTGGAACCCGCATCTCGATGCTGGTCTCGAGGGTGCCCCGAGAGATGTGGACTGCACCGGGGAGGGCCCCCTGCTCGTACTCGTCGGCTTCACGCACGTCGAGGGCGATGGCCCCCGGCATCCGACGAAGCTCGTCGGCCTCAGCGGTGGTCACCTCGCGGATGACGGCCTTTGTGGTGAGGAGGAGGTCTCGCAAGCTGGCCATTGCTGTTCCTAACGGGAGTGGATCGACCCTCGATTTCGGGGTCGAGTTGAAACGCTACCTGTTAGGTCAACATTAGATCCAGAGCACGCATTCCCCAACGTTCGACCGAGTTCCACACCTCCTTGGCGTCGTCGCCCCTGAGGTGGTCGCCAGCGTCGGCTCGAGGGTGGTGACGTCGCGCCATCGAGGACGGCGTAGTTGACAACACCACGAAAATGCATGAAAGTGCATGAGAAGCAACTCTTTCACAGCGAACCGCTGTCATCACGTCACCGGCCTCACGGCCGCCTCATCAGGAGGACCTTGTGCCCCTTCCCCCGCTCGACCTCACCTTGCCCACCGACACTCTCCGAGTGGTGGCCTGGCCCGATGCCGTCATCGACCAACTCGGCCACGACCCCCGCTCTCGTTACGCCGAGAGGTTTTGGCTGCCGATCCTCGGGCCGTCCACCTACCTCTTCTTGCGCCAGGCCGTCAGCGACCTCGACCTGAAACCCGATGGCTACGACCTGCCCCTCACCGATAGCGCCCGCGCTCTCGGCCTCGGCCATCGTGGCGGTCGCAATGCCCCGTTCCTGCGGGCCATCGCCCGCAGCATCCAGTTCAAGGCCTGCTGCTCGATCGACTCGACCACCATCGGGGTGCGCCGCCGACTGGCTCCGTTGACCCGGTCACAGGTCACCCGCCTCGACCCGACCCTGCGCGACGAGCACGATGCTTGGTCCCGTGAGACCGTCCGTCGCCCTGGCATCGACGAGCAGCGCCGTCGGGCCCGCCGCCTGGCCCTCAGTCTGGCTGAGCTCGGTGAACCCGACGAGGTCATCGAACAGCAACTGCACAAGTGGCATCTCCACCCCGCTCTCGCCCACGAAGCCCTGCAGTGGGCCCGCGCCCGCCAACAGGGAGCCCCCATCCCTCCCCCGCCCCCACGCAGCATCGTGGCTGACCCCGCCGACACACCTAGCTCAGTGGCCACGGTGCGTCAGCAAGATCCCGAGCACCCTCGGGTCGGTGACACCCGCCCAGCCCCGGTCTCGTCCAGCGCCTCCCCCACCGCCGACGACGCCGCGTGAGAAGGTCGGATGCCACGAACCCACACCCGTGGCATCCGGCTCCCTCACGTCCGCCAGCGACGGGCTCGGCCCCAGACATTGCGATGAAGACGTCTTCTACCGGCGCTGCCGGCAGCGACGAAAGCCCCCGATCGTGATGTATCACCGGTGATACACTCTCAGCCATGGCTGACGTGACGATCAGGGAGCTCCGCAACCACGGCGGCGACGTGGTCGATCGGGCCCGACGCGGTGAACGCCTCACGATCACGCGAGCTGGCAAACCGGTTGCCGAACTCGTAGCCCTGTCGCCCGCACCCGTGCCGCTTCATGTGCTGCGCAGCCGTTGGGCCCTCCTACCCGTCGTCGATCCCGAGGCGCTCCGATCAGACATCGATGCCGTGATCGACCCCACGCTCTGACATGGCACAGGGCATCCTCGACACCAGCACGCTGATCCTGCTCGGACGAATCACCGACCCCGATCGACTCCCAGACGAGCCACTGATCACAGCCATCACCCTGGCAGAGCTTTCAGTCGGGCCGCTGGTGGCCACGACGCCGAAAGAACAAGCGGCCCGCCAAGCCCATCTCCAACAGGCCGAAGCAGACTTCCATCCGCTCCCGTTCGACTCAGCCGCGGCCAGGGCCTTCGGCCAGGTGGCGGCGTCCCTGCGACGGGTCGGACGTAAGCCAGCGGCCCGCGCCTACGACGCGATGATCGCGGCGATCGCTGTTTCCGTCGACGTTCCAGTGCACACCTGCAACCCCAGCGACTTCGCGGGGATCGACGGGCTAGAGGTCATCGACGTTCCCCACCC
>JBDTBS010000214.1:0-2523 GCA_039924035.1 Aquihabitans sp.
GTCAGCGCCGGCACGCTCGGCCTCGGCAATATCACGATGAACAGCGACTGCACGTTCCAATGGGATGCCACCGCACCGGGGAACGGCACCGTGGAATTCGTCTTCCGGGTGTGTGACGACCACAAACTGCTGGCCAACGTGGGTACCAACGCCGTCAAGGACGGCGAGTACACCTGGGGCGACCCCTCCGATCTGTCCGACACGGCCAGTCGCCGCTGCACCGACGGGTTCGCCAAGCTCATCATCAGCAACAGCATCGTGCTCCCGCCGATCGGAGTGACCGACATTGATGTGGTCGACGCCGGCTACAGCGGCGATGACGTCGGCCCGTACACCGTGGCGATTCCGGTGCTGGACAACGACATCGACAACAACGGCCCGAAGCCCACAACCGTGAGCGTGCTCACCCCGCCTGACCCCAGCGAAGGCACCACCGCCATGTTCGGCAAAAGCGTGTTCTTCACGCCGGCTGATGGCTTCTCCGGTCCGGTGTCCTTCACCTACCGCGTCTGTGAGGATCCTGCGCTGCAGAATCCCCCCTATGACGGCTTCCCCTTCTGTGGTGTGGGTCAGGTGCTGATCGACGTCGTGGCCAACAATGCGCCGGTCCTGGTGAACGACGGCGCCTTCTTGTTCCCCGATGACACCATCGACGGCCTCGACCTGGCCGCCAATGACGTGGAACCCGACGGCGAAGCGCTCACCTGTGCGACCACCCCGGTGAACGTGAGTGATCCGGCCAAGGTGGCCAGCTTGTCGATCAGCTCGGATTGCCTTCTCGACCTGGACGCGGTCGACGGTGCCGAAGGGTTCATCGATATCACCTACCAAGCATGCGACGACCACGTGCTGAGCACCCCGGCCCATCCCGCCCCGCTGTACGGCGCGGATGACCGCAACCCCGGTGATGTGGCGCCACGCTGCAGCACCGCTGTGGCGACAGTCGCACTGCAGAAGCTCTTCGTGATCGGTGTCCCCGACACCAAGCCCGTCATCGAACCTGGTCCCACCGACGCCTACCCGGAACCCACCGACAACGGTGAAAACCCGAACGGCAACGGCAACGGCAACGGCTCAGGTTCGGGGACACAAAACCCCGGAGGCTCGAACACCGGCTCGGGCAACCGCCCGGCTGGAACTCCGGGACCTGCCGCTGTGATCACCACGGCCAGCCTCCCCAGGACCGGTTCCAACACGATAGGCATTGCGAGCCTCGGCATGGCTCTGCTGGCCGGCGGACTCGTCGTCGACCAGATCCGTCGAAAGAAGACCACTTGACGATGAACATCTGAGAACAGCGAACGGTGGCCCGGACTCAGGTCCGGGCCACCGCCGCGTACGGCAAGTCAGACCGGTCGGAGAATGCCCGCGTCGCCGGCCATGGCGTACTCGCCAGCAAGTGGAGCCAAGCGGGCGCGGAGTGGCACGGCGACCGGGTGTCCGAGCCGTTCAGCCGCATCGAGCAGCAGCACGATGCCCCCGATGGCACCCGGCCCACAGGGATTGGCGTCGAGGAGTTCGGTGACCCCGTCGAGAATGGTCGTAGTCGACTGTGACTCCCCCGCATCCATCTCGGCCGCGGCCAGAGCGCCCGTCCACAGCAGGTTGTCAGGCCAACGCCGGTTGGCATCGCGCAGGCTCGACCGGGCCGCGGGGAGCTGACCCTGAGCGCGGGCCACCACGAGCAACAACGTGGCCAACGGATCATGAGGATCGCGGGGCGAACGCAGGTAGTCACCGCCGACCGCTCGCTGGACCGCGGCCGACGCCGCATTGATGTCGCCGTCGAACAAGTCCAGACCGGCCCGTTGCAGCCGGGCCCGCCCGACCACGATCGGTGGCACGCCGTCACGTTCGAGGAGGGCGTCGAGCAGATCACGGGACTCGGCGATCTCGCCGGCCGCCCCGAGGTCGCGGGCCAGAGTCGATTCAATTCGCCCGAGCAGCCCGGTGTCTCCCCCCGACTCACATACCCTCCCGGCGAACTCCCTGGCTCGCCGATCAAGGTCGATCCGCGCCATCGCGGAACCGGTACCCCAGAGCGTGCCACGCTCGACGAGCAGAGCTTCGGCCTGCCAACGGTCGGCCCCGACTCGTTCGGCCGCGAGCCCGGCCGCGCTGGCCAGCAGCCGCCGATGCTCGGGATCTTCGCTCGTCATGGCCAGGTGCACGAGCAGTCGGGAACGCGTCGCGTCGGTTTCGGCACCGCTATCGAGCACGCCGAGCGCATCGGACACGAGCACCTGGAGCTCAACATGAACGTCGGGCGTTTCCCGGCCGGCGACGAGTCCGCCGGCCTCGGCCGCCAACGATGCGGATGCCACCAGTAGGTCGGCCGACGGGAGCTGGCGTGCCAGCTCCCCGACCTCGATTGCCCGGGCGAGGGCCACACCGGGGTCACCGCGACGCAGCATGCCCTCAGCCCAGCGCAGCACGGTGCGGCCCGCTCGTTTATCTGTGAGGTCACTGGCGATGATGACCTCTACCCCCGGACGGTCGTGGACGTCGAATCCGCGCCCGACG
>JBDTBS010000215.1:0-10612 GCA_039924035.1 Aquihabitans sp.
CCACCACCATGCGCTCCGCCCAGGTGAAGCCGATACCGGTGACCCACAACGCCAAGCCCCACGTGGTGGTGCCCGAGTCGTTCAACCAGGCCCAGGTGGTGGCCGACAGCTACAAGCTGGGCCGGCCAGTCATCATGAACCTGCGTCAGGCCGACCGGGAACTGTCGCGTCGGCTCATCGACTTCGCCAGTGGGCTCTGCTACGGCATCGGTGGCCAGATGGAACGGGTGGCCAACCAGGTGTACCTGCTCACGCCCACGGGTGTCGAGGTATCTGAGGACGAGCGGCGTCGCCTCGACGAACGGGGCTACGACGCCTGATCATGATCATCATCAGCTACCTCCTGTTGGTGTACATCATCGCCATCGTCATGGTGATCGTGTTCTCGTGGTTCCCCATGGCCCAGGACGGCCCGGGCCACCAGATCTTCGTCCTGCTCCGGCGGATGACCGATCCGGTGCTGGAACCGGTCCGTCGGATCATCCCGCCCATCGGCGGCGCGCTCGACGTCTCGCCGATGATCGTGCTGTTCGTGCTGTTCACCCTGCGCAGCCTGATCTAGTCGCCCACCGGGTACCGGGTAAGGTGCACCTATGGAGCTGACGCTGAAACGCCTGCTTGAGCAGGCTGAGTTTTCCCGAACCAAGAGGGGCTATGCCCCCGAGGAGGTAGACGACTTCCTCGACCGTGCGGTGGCCATGGCCACCAAGGTGGAGGCTCGGCTGACTCAGGCCATGGCCCAGGAGAAGGCCTCCCCGGGCCCGGCAGGGGCCGACCCGGGCGAAATAGAAGCCGAGGTATCCCGCCGGGTCGAAGCCGCGCTGGCCGATCAGGCCGCCAAGGCTCCGCCTGCACCCGAGGTCCCCCACGACGACGAAGCCATCGACGAGGTCAGCCGCACGCTGGTCCTGGCCCAACGCACCGCCGACGCTGCAGTCAAGGAAGCCCGTGAAGACGCGGCTCGCCTGCTGGCCGATGCTGAAGCCCGGGTCGCGGCGGCCAAGGCCGACCTGGCCAAGCAGATGGAAGGCGAACGCTCTGAGGCGCAGCGGCGTCTCGGTGAAGAGATCGCTGCTCTGGAAGGGGCCCGCGAGGCCTTGCGCAGCGATGTCGGCGTGCTCGAGCGCCATGTCGAAGAACAGCGCAACCAACTACGGAGCACGGTCAACGAGCTGCAGCGCCTGCTCGACGACCCGGCCGGCTTCCGCCTGGCCCCCACCCCGGCCCTGCTCGACCCCGAGATCCCCGAGCTCGCCGAACCTGAACCTGAACCTGAACCTACGCCTGAGCCTCGACCTGAAGCTGAGCCACAGCCCGAGGTCAAGGGTGGCGATCTGAGCTTCGCCGATGTCGACCACGAGCCGCCTCCGCCACCGGCCGGTCCGCCCACCCAGCCGGTGAGTGCGGTAGACCTCGACCTCGATGCCAAAGAGGGCGACCCGTTCCTCGACGAGCTTCGCAAGGCCATGTCCGACGAGGAGCCTCTCGGTCCTCGCGACTCCGACGATCACGGTGAGCAAGGTTCGTCGCTGTTCGGCGACGATGACGACGACAAGCGCGGCTGGCGGTTCGGTAAGCGACGTTAGGACCGCACATGGCCGATACGCGCCAAGACGGTGCCCCACCACGCCGTCTCGGCACGTTCGCCATCGTTGGCGGGCTGGTGTTGGTTGCCGATCAGCTCACAAAGCACTGGGCGCTCAACCGCCTGTCAGATGGTCAGATGATCGACGTTGTCGGTTCCCTGCGCTTCAACCTGCTCAAAAATACGGGAGCGGCGTTCAGCTTGGGGAGCGGTAGCGGTATGGGTCCGTGGATATCGGTGGTTGCCATCGGCGTCGTGGTCATGTTGGCCCTCGGTCAGACCAGCCGGTTCACGTTGGGCGCAGCCGCGGCCGGCATGATCGCCGGCGGAGCGATCGGCAACCTGCTCGACCGAGCCTTGCGCGGCGATGACGGTTTCCTCCACGGCGCCGTGATCGACTTCATCGACCTCCAGTGGTGGCCGGTATTCAACGTGGCCGATGCCGGCGTCGTCGTCGGTGCCGTCCTACTGGTCGTGGCCAGCTTCAAGAACCCGGTACCCGCATGAACCAAGTCCGTGAAGAAGTTCCCGCCGCTCTCGACGGCCAGCGCATAGACCGAGTGGTGGCCATGCTCACCGGGTTGAGCCGCGCCGATTCCACCGCGCTGGTGCTGGCCGGAGGCGTCCACGTCGACGACGTGGTGGTGACCAAGCGCACCGACCGGATCCAAACCGGACAGATCGTGGTGATCGACGTCCCCGAACCGGTCGTCCAGCTAGGCCCTCAGGCTGACCCCGACGTCGACTTCCTGGTCGTGCATGAAGACGATGACGTGATCGTCGTCGACAAGCCCGCTCACCTGGTGGTCCACCCCGGGGCCGGCCACCACGAGGGAACCCTGGTCAACGGCCTTCTGGCTCGCTACCCCGAACTGGTCGACGTGGGCGACCCGGACCGCCCCGGCATCGTGCACCGCCTCGACCGCGGCACCTCAGGGCTCCTCATGGTGGCCCGGACCCAGGTGGCCTACGAAGCGCTAGTGGCCCAGTTGGGGGCCCGCACCGTGCTGCGTCGCTACCGGGCCCTGGCCTGGGGTCGCCCCGAGTCGCTGCGGGGCCTCATCGATGCCCCCATCGGCCGGTCGGCCCGCCAGCCCACCAAGATGGCGGTCGTCACCGACGGCAAAGAGGCCCGCACCCGCTACGAGGTCGAGCACCTCTACGACGAACCCGTCGACGTGGCTGTCATCACCTGCGAGTTGGAGACCGGCCGCACCCACCAGATCCGGGTGCACCTGTCGGCCATCGGCCATCCAGTGGTGGGCGACGACCGCTACAACGGCATCCGCCAGAGCCTCTCGTGCCCACGGCCGTTCCTCCACGCCGAGCGGCTGGGCTTCGACCATCCGGTAACCGGCGAGCACCTGGTCTTCGAGTCGGCGCTACCCGACGATCTCAGTGCCGTGCTGGCCAAGTTGTCCTAGACGGAATCGGCCAGCGTTTCGGGCCACGGAGCTTCACCGCGGGCGATGGCCGCCACGTCGGCCAACGTCTGACCTTCCAGAAGCCGGCGCATGTGCTCGCCGACGTTGGCCCACACCGACAACAGCACGCATTGCCCTTCGTGATCGCAGGCACCGTCCTGGTGGGGCTCACCGAAGTCGCCGGCGGCGATCGGGCCATCGACGGCACTCACGATCTGCGCCAGGGTGATCTCCTCGGGGGCCCGGGCCAGCACGTAGCCGCCGCCCACCCCTCGCTTCGAACGGACGATCCCCGCGCCCTTGAGAGCCAGCAGGATCTGCTCCAAATAGGGCTGAGGGAGCACGGTGCGTTCGGCGATGTCTCGCACCGACGTAGGGGTACCGTCGGCATGCAACGTGAGCGATAGCAGGGCTCGGCATGCGTAGTCGCCACGGGTCGACACCTTCATTCGAACGAGTCTACGAGGCCGCGTTGTCCGCGAGGTCCCGTGGTGGCGGTAGCTTGGCCGTGCCTGGCCGGAAAGGACCCTCGTGGACCAGCTCGTACTCCCGGATTATTCGGGTGGGTGCATCTCCAACATCGTTCCCGCATTGCTGGACCCCGACGTCGAACCACCGACCTGGCTACCGACGTCGGCGATCGAAGCCGACCAGGTGGTGCTCCTGGTGCTCGACGGACTCGGCTGGGAGCAACTCCAGAGCCGCCGTCACCTGGCCCCCACGCTGGCATCCATGGTCGGGGGACCGATCACCAGCGTGGCTCCGTCCACCACCGCCACCGCGCTCACCTCGATCACCACCGGGCTGGCCCCCGGTGAACATGGTGTCGTCGGCTATCGGGTGGCGGTCGAAGACGAGATCCTCAACGTGTTGAGGTGGAACACGCCGTCGGGCGATGCTCGCCGTCGGATCTATCCCCAGTCGTTCCAACCCAACGACGCATTCTGCTCACAGCGACCGTGCATCGTCACCAAGGCCGAGTTCGTGTCCTCGGGCTTCAGCGGCGCCCATCTGGACAAGGCCCGCTTCAACGGATATCGAGTGCCCTCCACGTTGGTGGTGGAACTCCGCCGTGCCCTCAGGGCCGGCGAGCCGTTCATCTACACCTATTACGACGGCATCGACAAGGTGGCCCACGAATACGGCTTGGCCGAGCACTACGACGCCGAACTGGCCTTCGTCGACCGCTTGGTGGCCGACATCCTCACCGAACTACCCCGGGGGGCAGTGTTGGCCATCACTGCCGATCACGGTCAGGTAGATGTCGGCGACAAGCTCATCGACCTGCATCCCAAGGTCACCGCACACATGTCGTTCCAGTCGGGAGAAGGCCGGTTCCGCTGGTTGCACGCCCGGCCCGGTCGCAGCGAGGCTCTGGCCGAGGCCGCGCTCGAACACCACGGTGACACCGGATGGATCCGCCAGCGGGATCAGACGATCGACGAAGGCTGGTGGGGTCCTCATGTCACCGACGCCGCTCGCGGCCGGCTCGGCGACGTGGCCCTGCTGGCCCGCGACGATGTGTCGTATGTGGATGCAGCCGACTCCGGTCCCTTTAACCTGATAGGTCGCCACGGGTCCCTGACCGGCCCCGAGATGTACGTTCCGATCCTCGTAGGAGAAGCCCGATGACCGACCAGCCCCCGCCCGCCGAAGTGGTGGACCGGCCCGAAACCGACGAACGCCGCGAGGCCGTCGAGGAACCGGCCAAGGTGATGCGGATCGGGTCCATGATCAAGCAGCTCCTCGAAGAGGTGCGCAATGCCGAGCTCGACCGCCCGGCCCGGGCGCGGCTCAGGGAGATCTACGACACGTCGGTGAAGGAGCTCAGCAGCGCGCTGTCGCCCGACCTCCGTGAGGAACTCGAACGGGTGACCATGCCCTTCGGTGAAGACGACACCCCGAGCGATGCCGAGCTGCGGATCGTTCAGGCCCAGCTCGTCGGATGGCTCGAAGGCCTCTTTCACGGCATCCAGGCAACCTTGTTCGCACAACAGATGGCAGCTCGCAACCAACTCGACGGCATGCGCCGGCAGCTCGGCCCCGGCGGCACCCCAGTCGGGGGAGCCAACGTCGAGGACGGCCGACCCGGCACCTACCTCTAACCGTGGGCAACTCTTTCACCCATCTCCACGTCCACACCGAATACTCGATGCTGGACGGTGCCGCCCGTGTCGAAGACGTCGTCGCTGCCGCGGCGGCCGACGGTCAGCCGGCCATCGGGATCACCGATCACGGCAACATGTACGGCATCCTGCCGTTCTACAAGGCCTGCAAGGCCAACGGCATCAAGCCCATCCTCGGCACCGAGGCCTACATGGCCCACGACTCGCGGCTCGAACGTCCCAGTCGTCGGGGCCGAGTCGACGACACCGGTGGTGATGCTGGTGGTGGCAAGAAGCTCTACTACCACCTGACCCTGCTGGCCGAGAACCGTGCTGGCTACAAGAACCTCATCCAGCTCTCCAGCCGGGCGTTCCTCGAGGGCTACTACTACAAACCTCGGCTCGACTGGGACCTGCTGTCCGAGCACAGCGAAGGGGTAATTGCCACCACCGGGTGCCTGGGCGGGCACGTCCTCCAGCACCTGATGCGGGGCGATGAGAAGGCTGCCGTCGAGGCCGCCGCACGACTCCAAGACATCTTCGGTCGCGACAACCTGTTCGTGGAGATCCAAGACCACGGCATCCCCGAACAGCACCGCACCAACCCCATGCTGTTCGAGCTGGCCAAGCGGATCGGAGCCCCGCTGCTGGCCACCAACGACAGCCACTACACCCATCGGGAAGACGCCGAAGCCCACGATGCCCTCCTGTGCGTGCAGACGGCATCGCTCATGAGCGACACCGACCGCTTCAAGTTCCATGGCGACGACCACTACCTGAAGTCGGCCCGCGAGATGCGCCAACTCTTCAGCGAGGTCGAGGTGGCCTGCGACAACTCGCTGTGGATCGCCGAGCGGTGCGACGTGACCATCGAGTTCGGCAAGCCGTTGCTTCCCGACTTCCCGCTCCCCGAAGGCTTCGAGGACGACGCCGACTATCTCCGTCACCTCACCTTCGAGGGGGCTAAGAAGCGTTGGGGTGACCCGCTACCCGACAACGTCGTCGAACGGTTGGCCTACGAGCTGCAGGTCATCAGCGACATGGGGTTCAGCGCCTACTTCCTCATCACCTGGGATCTGATCAAACACGCCCGTGACAACCAGATCCGGGTCGGGCCCGGCCGTGGCTCGGCGGCGGGCTGCGCGGTGGCCTACACGCTGTGGATCACCGACCTCGACCCCATCAAGTACGACCTGCTGTTCGAGCGGTTCCTGAACCCGTCACGCATCTCGATGCCAGACATCGACATGGACTTCGACTCCCGCTACCGCGACGAGATGATCCGCTACGCGGCCGAGGTCTACGGCCGGGACCACGTCGCCCAGATCGTCACCTTCTCCACCATCAAGGCTCGGGCCGCCGTCCGCGACGCAGCCCGGGTGCTCGGCTACCCGTATGCGGTGGGCGACAAGGTGGCCAAGGCCATGCCGCCATTGATCATGGGCCGTGATACCCCGCTCTACGCCTGTCTCGAACCGCACCCGAAGTATGCCGACGGCTACAAGATGGCCGCCGACCTGCGCAAGATGTACGACGAGGATGCCGACCTACACAAGGTCATCGACGTGGCCAAGGGCCTCGAGGGCCTCCGCCGTGGCGACGGCATCCATGCTGCGGCCGTGGTGATCACCAAGGACCCTCTCACCGAGTATCTGCCCATCCAACGCAAGCCCACGGCCGGTCAAGACATCGAAGATGCGCCGGTCGTCACCCAGTACGAGATGGGTGGCGTCGAAGAGTTGGGCCTGCTGAAGATGGACTTCCTCGGTCTACGCAACCTCGATGTGATCTCCGATGCCCTCGACTTGATCCGCGACTTCCGGGGTATCGAGCTCGACATCGACAACATCTCGCTCAACGACGAGCAGACCCTCGAGATGCTGCGCCGCGGTGATTCCATCGGCGTGTTCCAACTCGAAGGCGGAGCCATGCGAGCGCTCATGCGGTCGTTGGCCCCCGACTCCTTCGAAGACGTGGCCGCTCTCATCGCTCTGTACCGGCCTGGCCCCATGTCTGTGAACATGCACAACGACTACGCCGACCGTAAGAACGGCCGCCAGGAGGTCGAGTACTTCCACCCTGACGCTGAGGAGATCCTCGGCGACACCTACGGGTTGATGATCTACCAAGAGTCGGTGATGCGGGTCAGCCAGCGCTTCGCCGGCTTCTCGTTGGCCGAAGCCGACAACCTGCGTAAGGCGTGCGGCAAGAAGAACACCGAGCTGATGGCCCTGGAGCGCAGCAAGTTCGTCGAAGGCTGCACCAACACGGGCTTCCCCGAACTCGGAACGAAGCTGTTCGACAACATCGAGGGCTTCGCCAACTACGCGTTCAACAAGAGTCACAGCTTCGGCTACGGGGTGGTCACCTTCCAGACCGCCTACCTGAAGGCCCACTATCCCGTCGAGTACATGGCTGCCCTCCTCACCAGCGTCAAGGGGACGCTGGAGAAGGCGGCCGTCTATCTCAACGAGTGCCGGACCATGGGCATCCAGGTCCTGGTACCCGACATCAACAAATCCGACGTCGACTTCGTGGCCGCCCGCCTCGACGATGGCACTGAGGTGATCCCCTTCGGTCTGTCGGCCATCCGCAACGTCGGCGAGGCCCTGGTCGAGAAGATCGTGGCCCAACGCAACGAAGGCGGACCCTTCACCGACTTCTACGACTTCTGCGAACGCGTCGACATGAGCGTCCTCAACAAGAAGACACTGGAATCGCTCATCAAGGCCGGTGGCTTCGACTCGGTCGACCATCCGCGACGCGGCCTGCTGGCAGTGTTCGAGCAGATCGTCGATACCACCATCGCCCGCCGCAAGGAACGCGATATGGGAGTGATGACCCTGTTCGGGGCCATGGAAGAGGCATCAGAAGGGGGCTTCGAGGAACGGGCTCGCATCCCTGATCTGCACTTCGAAAAGAAGGAGCAGCTGGCCTTCGAGAAGGAGATGCTCGGTCTGTACGTGAGCGATCACCCGCTCATGGGGGCCGAGGCCGCTCTTGGCCGCAAGATCGACAACACCATCCTGGAGATAGCGGAGCTCGAAGATGGGGCCATGCGCACCATTGGTGGCGTGGTCAACGGCCTGCAGCGCAAGTGGACCAAGAAGGGCGACCTGATGGCCGTGTTCACCCTCGAAGACCTACAAGGGTCCATCGAGGTGATGGTCTTCCCCAAGACCATGGCTGCCATCAGCCACCTTCTGGCCGACGATGCTGTCCTCATCGTGAAAGGCCGGGTCGACAAACGAGACGACCAGCCCAAGTTCATCGCCATGGACGTAGAGGTGTTCGACGGCATCACCGACGGGGCCCCGCCGTTGCGGGTGAAGGTGGCTCCCCACCGTCTCGATGCCACCACCGTCGATGAGCTCAAGGCCCTGCTCACCGAGTCACCGGGAGACTCTCAGGTGTTCCTCCACATCGGCGAAGACAAGATCCTGCGTCTGCCCGGGCAGTTCTGTGTCGAGGTCACCAACGGTCTCATCGGGGAACTGCGGGTCCTGCTCGGGTCGGCGTCGATCCTTTGATACGTGTCGACATCGATGCGGGCGCCACCCAACTGGTGTTGGTGACCGACGATGACGGCTTGCTCCACCAGGCCGGCTTCGGTTCGGGAGTGGTTGGGGAACCGTTGGCGTTTCCTCCCATCCTGTACCCGGTGGCCTACCCCACCTACGGCCAGGAAGTTAACCGCGAGCACGCACTGCGCATCACCCATGCCGACGGGGCCACAACCACCCGGCTGCGGGCCGTCGACGCTACCGAGGAGCCTGTCGACGGCGGGGTACTCCACCGCATCGAGCTGGTCGACCGGGCCGCCCCAGTCACCGTGACCCTGTGCCTGCGCACGTGGCCTGCATACGACCTGCTCGAACAGTGGGTGGAGATCGACGCCGAGCAACCGGTCACCGTCCACCGGGCCATGGCTGCAGGCCTTGCCTTCGGTGGCCAAGCGCCGCATCTCACCCACTGGGGCGGCGGCTGGGCGGGGGAGTGGACCGAGACCACCGAACCGCTCACTTCGGGGACCAAGACCGTTGCCTCCAGTGGAGCTGTGCGGCCATCGCTCATGCGGCCGGCGGTCTTCCTGTATGCGCCCGACGGTCCGGCCACTGAAACCGAAGGACCGGTCCTGGCCGCCACCTTGCTGTGGGGTGGCGACGTTCGAGTCGATGCCGAAGTAGCCCTGCACGGCCTGTCCCGGTTGCTGATCGGCCATCAGGACGTGGGCTCCGAGGTGGTCGTCGACCACTTCGAGTCGCCCCACGCCGCTTTCGTCTGGTCCGACCACGGGATCGGCCCCACGTCACGGGCCCTGCACCGCTTCGCCCGGGAACAGGTGTTGCGCGACGGCACCGGCATACGGGCCACCGTGGTCAACACGTGGGAGGCCGTCGGGTTCAACCTCGACCAGGCCAGCCTCATGGCCCAGGTCGATCGGGCCGCCGAGCTCGGAACCGAGTTGTTCCTGCTAGACGACGGCTGGTTCGGCACCAGCTATCCCCGCAACGACGACACCCAAGGTCTGGGGGACTGGGCGGTCGACCGTTCGAAGCTCCCCGACGGTCTGGGCCCCCTCATCGACCACACCCTCGACCGGGGCCTGCGGTTCGGCCTGTGGGTCGAGCCGGAGATGGTCAACCCCCGCTCAGAGCTATACGAGGCCCACCCCGACTGGGTGGTCCACGAACCGGGCCGTCAACGGAGAGAGGAACGGAGCCAACTGGCGCTCGACCTGTGCATCCCTGAAGCCCGGGAGTTCACCGTCGACGTGATCACGAAGGTGCTCGCTGACCATCCCGGCATCAGCTATCTCAAGTGGGATGCCAACCGTGACCTCACCGAGGCCGGTACGGCAGCTATAGAGCGGGCCCGAGCAACCTGGGACGTGATGGCCGAGGTGGCTCGCCGTCACCCCGATGTGGGACTCATGGCTTGCGCGTCCGGTGGCGGTCGTTCGGATCTTGGCACGCTCCGGTACTTCCATGAACTGTGGACCTCCGACAACACCGACCCGGTGGACCGGGTGCGCATCCAATGGGGCGCCTCCCATCTGCTGCCGGCATCGGCGCTCGGAGCCCACGTGACCCGGTGGGGCCAGCGACCGGTGGCCTTTGGCTGTGCGGTGGCCATGAGCGGGCGATTCGGGTTCGATCTCGACCTGACGGCCCTGGATTCCGACGAGTGGGCGACGTGCCTACAGGCAGTCGAGGACTACCACCAGATCCGTGACGTGGTCCAGCAGGGAGATCTCTACCGCTTGGTATCGCCTGTCGGGTCCAGCCACGGGGCCTGGGCCTATCTCCTAGGCGACCGGGCAATCGTCTTCGCGTTCGCGCTGGACGATACCGAGATGCCTCCTGGACCGATCGAACTGCCCTTCGAGGTACTCGACCTGACCGATCGGACGCCGGGGCGCGCTGGCGAGGTTCGTCCCTCGATCGATGGACGAACCCTGTTGTGGCCTACCGCACCGAGCCCATCGGCGCTGGTTG
>JBDTBS010000216.1:0-7836 GCA_039924035.1 Aquihabitans sp.
GAAGCGCCGAGCCCCAACCAGCTTGCGGGTGGCGTTCTGGGCGGTGCTCATCGAAGCGACGGTGGGCATCGGTAGCGGAATGCTGTCTGCTCGAAAGCGCAACTCCATCGGCGACTATGCCACCACCATCTCCGCGGTGGTCTTGTCGGCCATCCCGGTGTTCGTGCTCGGCTATCTGATCAAACAGGTGACCGGCGTCTACGCGTTCCAGCACGACTGGCCCATGTGGGCCCGGTTCCCCACCAGAGGGCTGGGTACCGACGAATGGATGCTCTGGGTGATCCCCACCAGCGGCACGTGGAAGGCACTCGTGCAACCGGCTTTCGTGCTGGCCGCGGTGGGTACCGCCATCCTGGCTCGCATCACTCGAACTTCGATGCTGGAGACCATGAGGCTCGACCACGTTCGCACCGCTCGGGCCAAGGGCCTGCGGGAGAAGCAGGTGATGCGCAAGCACGTGCTGCGCAACGCGATGATCCCGGTGATCACCATCCTCGGCATCGACTTCGGCACCATGGTGGGCGCAGCCGTGCTCACCGAGACCGTCTTCAACCTCAACGGGCTGGGGTCGACGATCGTGACCGCGGCAGCCGACAAGGACATCTACCTGGTGACGGGGCTGACCATGGTCGTCACCTTGGTCTATGGGCTGGCCAGCCTGGCCGTCGACTTGTCCTATGCGTACTTCAATCCACGCGTTCGACTGGGGGATGACTGATGGATCCGTCTCACATCGCCCCTGGTTCGGGAAGCACCGAACCGGTCATCCAGAGCGGCCACCCAGTCGGCGACGCCGCAGACACCGCGCTAGAAGACGTCTCGATGATGGAAGCCACCGTTGGTGGTCCTTCTGGGCTCGACTCGTCGCTGGCCGACGTTGGCCCTAGCCGCTCGCTGGCTTCCGATGCCTGGCATCGCTTCACCCGCAACCGGCTAGCCATGTTCGGCCTGGCGCTGGTGGCGTTCTTGTTGTTGGTGGCCATCATCGGACCATTCGTGGTGGCCGATCCGATCGATACCAGCGGCCTGTCGCGGGAACCACCCACGAATCAGCATTGGTTCGGCACCGATCGTCTCGGTCGCGACGTGTTCGCCCGGGTGATCTATGGGGTGCGGCTTTCTTTGTTCATCGGGTTCGTGGCCACCGTTGTGGAGACCTTCATTGGCATCGTGGTCGGAGCGCTGTCGGGCTGGTTCCGGGGCTGGACCGACACCATCCTCATGCGGTTGGTCGACATCATCCTCGGCATTCCCTATCTGGTGCTGGCCCTGGTGTTCGTGGCCATCTTGGGCAAGGGCGTCACTGCTGTCGTCATCACATTGGCTCTGACCGCGTGGTTGCAGACCGCTCGTACGGTGCGGGCCGGATTCATGCAGGTGCGCGAGCTCGAATATGTGGAGGCGGCCCGGGCTCTTGGCGTTCCTACCAAGCGGATCATCGTGCGCCACGTGCTGCCCAACGTCTTCCAACCGGTGATCGTGCTGATGGCCGTCGGGGTCGGCACCGCCATCTTGGCCGAGGCCGCGCTGAGCTTCCTTGGTGTCGGCATTCAGGCCCCGGATCCGTCGCTCGGCCTGATGGTCAACGAAGCACGGTCTGAAGTGACCGACAACTTCTACCTCTTGTTCTTTCCGGGCATTGCCATCGTGATCACAGTGCTCGGTTTCTTGCTCGTGGGTGATGGCCTGCGTGATGCTCTCGACGTGAAGGACACTTGATGGCCGACGCTCAACTCGACCCGTCGACCCCGGCCCCACCCGCGGGCGGCGAACCGGTTCTGAAGGTGGCCGACCTGCAGGTCCGGTTCCGTACCGACGATGGTGAGGTGTTCGCAGTGCGGGGCGTCGATTTCGGCGTCGAACCTGGTCGGGTGTTGGCCATCGTGGGCGAGTCCGGCTCGGGCAAGTCGGTCACGGCGATGAGCATCCTCGGGTTGCTACCTCCGTCGGCCACCGTCGAGGGCACCATCGACTGGCAAGGCGAAGATCTGCTGGCGGTGAAACCGGCCCGCATGCGTCAGATCCGCGGTGCTGAGATCTCGATGATCTTCCAAGACCCGCTGACCGCTCTGAACCCGGTGTACCGGGTCGGCGATCAGATCATCGAGACCATTCAAGCCCACGAGCGGGTGTCGAAGTCTGATGCCAAGAAGCGAGCGATCGAACTGCTGGACATGGTCGGAATCCCGCAGGCTGCAGCCCGTGTCGACCAGTACACCCATGAGTTCTCTGGCGGTATGCGTCAGCGGGCCATGATCGCCATGGCACTGTCGTGTGACCCGAAGCTGATCATCGCCGACGAGCCCACCACGGCCTTGGATGTCACGGTGCAGGCCCAGGTGCTGGAACTGCTGAGCGACCTGGCCCGCCGATTGAACACTGCAGTGGTCCTGATCACCCATGATCTCGGCGTCGTGGCCGGCATGGCCGATCGGGTGACGGTCATGTACGCGGGGCGGATGGTGGAGGCAGGGACGGTCGACGACGTGTTCGACAACATTGCTCACCCCTATACGTTCGGGTTGCTGTCGTCGCTACCTCGGCTCGACGGTGATGTCGACGCGCCGCTCATCCCGATCGGTGGCCAGCCGCCATCGATGCTCAACCCGCCGGCTGGGTGTTCATTTCATCCCCGCTGTCAGTGGGCCAGCGAGGAAGCGGGCTGCATGACCGAGATCCCCGCCACGCTCGAACGCACGCCCGGTCACGTGTCGGCTTGTCACCGGGCCGACGAGTTGATGGCTTCGGGCCAACTCCAGCGCATCAGTACCAGGGGCGAAGAGTGACGTCGCTGCTCGAGGCCCGTTCGGTGGTCAAGAACTTTCGAGGTCCCCGCAAGGGTGCGTTCGGCATCAATCGGCCGGCGGTACAAGCGGTCAGCGACGTGTCGTTCACCCTCGAGGCCGGCGAGACGCTCGGCGTGGTGGGGGAGTCGGGGTGCGGCAAGTCGACCCTGGGCCGAGTCATCATGCAGCTCCTACCGGCCACATCTGGTCAGGTCCTGCTCGATGGCGAAGACGTCGTCGAGCTCGACCGTCGGGACATGAAGGCCTATCGGGGTCGGGTCCAAATGGTCTTCCAAGACCCATATGCTTCTTTGAACCCTCGCATGTCGATCGGTGAGGCCTTGGCCGAGCCGTTCCTGATCCATCAAGGCAGGAAGCGCTCCGATAGTCGAGGCGAGGTGGAGCGGCTCCTCCAGATCGTGGGTCTGTCCCCTGAACACGCCAGCCGGTATCCCCACGAGTTCTCCGGCGGACAACGGCAGCGGGTGGGCATCGCCCGAGCCCTGGCCGTCGAGCCCGACCTGATCGTGCTCGACGAGCCAGTATCTGCTCTCGACGTGTCCATCCAGGCGGGTGTGGTCAACCTGTTGCGGGAACTGCAGCAGGAGCGGGGGATGGCCTACTTCTTCATTGCCCACGACCTATCGGTGGTGCGTCACATCTCCGACCGGGTGGCGGTGATGTACCTGGGCAAGATCGTGGAGATCGGCACCCGGGCCAACATCTACCGGAATGCCCACCACCCCTACACCCGAGCGCTGATGTCGGCAGTGCCGATCCCGGATCCAACGATGGAGCGGGCCCGTCAGCGCATCATCCTCGAAGGAGACGTTCCGAGCCCGATCAATCCACCCAGCGGGTGCCGGTTCCGTACCCGCTGTTGGAGGGCTACCGAGATCTGTGCCACCGAGGAGCCACTGCTCACCGGTGACGCTGAGCATTCGTTTGCCTGTCATCACCCGATCGATGAACCGGTCATCATCGGCCGCAAGGTCTCCACCTGACCTCCTAGGGCGGCAGCTTGAACCGGGCCTGTCGGTCCAACTGCGCATGATGTCAGCCCGGTAGCGTCGGCTCGTTACACTGGTCCAGCCTCCGGTGACGGGGGCATTGCTCCGAAAGGTCCACTGTGATCACTGCTCTCGTCATCCTCCATGTGATCGTCAGCTTGGCGATGCTCGGTCTCGTCTTGCTGCACAGCGGCAAGGGCGGTGGCCTTTCCGACATGTTCGGTGGTGGAATGGGTGCTGCTGCCCAGGGATCGACCATGGTCGAGAAGAACCTGGATCGCGCCACCGTGTTGATGGCCGTGATCTTCACCTTCACCACCATGTCTCTCGGCCTACTCATGAGCAGTTCGGTCTGAGTTTCTCGACTTCTGGCCCACCGCATTGGTGCGCTAGAGTCGTCCTCCGCACGGGTTCGCCCGGGCAGCCACGTCGGAGTGGCGGAATTGGCAGACGCGCTAGCTTGAGGGGCTAGTGCCCTTAGGGGCGTGGGGGTTCAAGTCCCCCCTCCGACACCAAAGTGACCAGCACGAAAGTGCTGGTCACAGCTGGTTTTGGGGTGAGGTCCAGAGCCCCAAAACAGCCCCTTGTCAGCACTTTGTCAGCACGGGCGATCGGGAGGCCCTGGGGCAGCGGCTGGTGGGAACGGCGCAGTGGGCTTGGGTGACGCGTAGTTCAACCTCGACCAGGGTGAACCCCACGACTTCAGCTACATATGTATGCCGACTTCGGGGGCCCACCCCAGATCGCTGGACCGGCTCCCGAGGGCCAGTGGTGGTCCCGGCCGGTAGCGGCTGGACCAAGACGGCTGTGGGCGTGGCCGACCAGTGGAGGCGACGGGAGGATGGGTCGGCAGTTGTGCGGGCTGTGCGGGTTACGGGGGAGGTGCCTGAAGCGTTGTTCGCTTTGGACCCCTTCGGGCCGTCCGATTGGTCGCTTGGCCGCCTGAGCCAGGCGGAGGTTGACCTGGTAGGGGGTCTTGCTGTTGATGTGGAGGGTCATCGTGTGGTGTTTCGGATGCCGCAGCGGGGGTGGACCCGTGATCGCCGACGTGTGTTAATCGAGATCGATGGCGAGGAGTACATTGCACGGCCGAGAAGTTTCGGTGCGAGCGATCTCAGGCGTCCCGATGGCGTTCGAGTGTGGCGCCACGGGTTCTGGAGCGATCGGCTTGCCAATGACGTCACGCCGATCGAGGTGACCGTGGCGGCGTTGTGCTCGGTCACCGAGCTCCACGAGCGAATGGTGCGAAATCCCCTCAGGCTTGTTTGAGGGTCCAGCTCAGTGCATCGCGAGGGTTTTGTTCGGAGGGCGTTCAAACGCTGGTGCAATTGATCAATGGAAGCGACTCGAACAGTTCGTGGCGATACCAAAATGGGGTTGATGTAGGATATCTGTTGAGGTCCGGAGACTTGTTTATGGCTCGTCTGGGCAAAATTCGTATGGTCATCAGGCAGGATCTGAGCACCGAGGAGTGGTATCACATCATCCGTTGGCAGGTAGCTGCTGGCGCTGTTGATCTGTGGGGTCGACGTGGGTTGTTGTCCGGTGATCCTGTGCGGGTGACAGGTGAGGTGCCTGAAGCGTCTTTCGCACTAGCCGTGTTCGGCCCGGCCGGTTGGTCGCAGGGTTGGCGGACTGATGCGGAGGTGGCGTTGGTGGAGGGTCTCGCTGCTGAGGTGGAGGGGCATCGTGTGGTGTTTCGCATGCCTGAGCGGGGCTGGCGTCGCGATCGTCGACGGGTGTTCATCGAGATTGATGACGCGGCGTACGTTGCTCGGCCGAGAAGTCTCGGCGTGAGTGATCTCCGGCGGTCCGATGGTGAACGGGTCTGGCGGAAGGGGTTCATGAGCGAGTGGTTGGCAGCTGACGCGACTCCGGTCGAGGTGACCGTTGCCGCGTTGTGTTCAGTCACTCGGCTCCATGAACGAATGGTGCGAAACTTCATCCGGTTCATCTGAGGAAGCACGAGGTGCCCAAGAGTGTGGACAGCGCGCAACCCGGCCCGGGCGCTGCGGACCGGTGGCGAGGCGATCGCAACTGTGGGGTGTTCAGTGGGGGCCTGCCAGCGAGCGAGAGCTCGGTCGATGCCGGGCAGCCCTGGCGGGTAGTGGAAGGAGACCCGTTCAAGAATTGTGGTATCTCGGCTACTCTCCGTGATCTTCGAGCGGTTCAGTGAGAGAGCGGGATCATGGGATGTCAGGGTGGGGCTCGCTGCATGATCTGGGACCCTTCGTACCTGACCCAGGGGTCGATCGCGAACCCTGGGGGCGGGAGCGTGTCGGATGCCTCGCTGTGGACGAAGATCGTCGCGTCGTGCGTTGGTGGACGGCTCGGCAAGCTGCCATTGGGTGGCGCATCGGGGAAGCCGTTCTGATGGCAGTCGCAGAGCTTGTCCAGCCATTGTCTCGTAGGGCCGCGGTCGCGATTCTCGCTGGGCTCGTGGTCCTTCTGTCAGCTGGCGGAGACCTCGGTGTTGTGCCGCTGGTGCTCTGGGCTGTCCTGCGTCTCGCCCTCTCGGGCTCGTTTCTGTCGGTGCGTGCATCAGTCACCGCTCGATGGGAAGTGGCGAGCGACCTTGGTGTTGCTCTTATCGCTGGCGCGCTTCTCATTGTCGGACCCCTCAGCCTGCTTGCATCTAGCCTCGCGGCTGCTGCAGTCGCAGCGGTTGCCTTTGTCGGCGCCCGGCGTCCGCTCGTTCGTCTCGCTCCAGAGACGCTCTCAGTCGTGGGTCTAGGGGTGGCAGCGGTCCCACGTTCGAGCATCGACGGGTTCGACGTCGTACGTTCGCGGGGTGGATCTATCGTCAGCGTCGTTGTGGACGGTGAATCTCGGAGCCTGCCGATCGCTTCGACCAACGCGGTCATGCTCCGCGACAAGCAGCTTGAGCGGAAGGTAGACGACCTGGAGAGATGGCTCCATCGGGAGGAGTGAGACGGACGACTCCCGCCACTCGGCACGGTGTGATCATGCGCCCGGAACTCGCCGCGCGGGCGTCACGCCGCCACGAGGTATCCCCCTGCCTGATGGCGACCTCAATTCGGCGAGATCCTCTGGCTGCCCTGATTCGCATCCCCTCCCGGCTATCAGCCGAACGCATATCGTACGGCCGAGGAAGCAGTGGTGGATGCGGTCAAAGGGTGTCAGGCTGTGTTCCTTGATGTAGAGGTCTTCTACCACTAGGCGCCAGCGGCCGAACTGTGGAACTCCTCGCCGGAGGTGTTGCCTGTCGATGTAATTTCGTATATAGCCGTGTCAACGGAGGGCTTTATGTATAGTGCGCCACTTGAGAATCGAGAGCAGTTGTGACGTCAACATCGCATCCGCTATTCGACTTTATGCCGCCGCCAGCCAATCCGGTTTTGAAGGCAGATTTGTCCTGGGATCAAGCTGAATCAGCTTTGAGATTCCAGTTTTCTGAGCAGTACAAGGCCTTCTTCGACGTGTACGGCAGCGGTTCGATTGATGGGGAACTTGGATTCTTTAGCTACCGGGATTCGAAGTGGGCGCAGCGCTTCCTAGATCAGAATACGATTCTCCTGCCATCGGATGTGCCGCCGTTGCCCATGTACCCCACTTCAGATGTCTCGCTCTTGCCGATCGGGTACGATGGCAACGGTTACACAATTTACGCTATCGCCGAGAACGGAATAATGTCTGACATGGCTCTTTGGTCGGGAAACCGGCGCTTTGGTGAGTGGATTGAACTCGAGGGAAGTTTCTTGGACATCGTTCATTCTATCGTTTCAGGCCAAGTCGACTATATGGCAGGTCCGGAAGAGCCCGGATCGCCCTTGCTAGCTCCGCGATTTGTCGCTACTCCCAAGTAGCCGAGGTCGTTGCCCTAGAGTTGCCATGGTTCGGTAGATCTGCCAAGCGACTTCAGGGAAGAGAATACGGAATTCGTGGGTCCGGTAGGGTCTCTGCAGTTTGCGGGTGCTGTGTTACAGAGTTCGCACCCGCTAGATATCGTTGACCTCGCGAGCCCAAGCTATTTGCTCTTACGCACAGATGCAGGGTTCCGTAACGAGGCCCCGAGGCGC
>JBDTBS010000217.1:0-4725 GCA_039924035.1 Aquihabitans sp.
CACCGGCCGAAGGGGTGAGCGTGTTCACGCTCCGCTGGGATGGCCACGCCCTCGCCGACATCGCTCCTGAGCCACCACCCACGTTCGATCAACCAGTGGACGAAGGCCTGTTCGCAGCGGCCGACCCCCAGCTCTCCGACGACCGATGACCACTGACGGCCGGGTGACGGAGGCCCGCCGGCAACTGGCCGAGCCTGTCTACGCATCACTTTGGCATGCGGCCCGACTTCGATTGGAGCGCACCGGCCTGTCCATCACCAACCGTCCCGTGCGCGTCGACGTCCCCCCGGGACCGGCTCGCATCGCCATCACGGGGCTCATCGGAGCTTCACCGGCAGGGACCGGACCGTTGTCCGTCCGACTCGACAAGCTCGACGACCTGCTTCGCCACAGCGCAGCGGGCTGCAGCCTGATCGACCTCCTGGCCGAGATCGGCGGACCGCTGACCGACCGTCGGGCCAAGCGTGAGGCGGCCGCGGATGCCACCGAGCGCACGTGGGCCACGCTGGCCACCCACTCGGCGGTCGAACGCCTCCCGGTCCTCAGTGACTGGCTCCTCGACCTTCGGGGGTCGGGTCTGGCCCTGCGGCTGGCCGGAGAGCCGACGCAGATCGAGGCCCTGGTCGGCCAGGCCCTCGACGTGTTGGCCGCGCTGCCGGTGGTCAACGTCCCGCTGGCCCGCCTGGCCGGTCAGGTCGCCGCCGACACCCACGCTCTCGACCGTGGGAAACCGTTGAGCACGATCGTGTTGAGCAGCCTTCACCACGTGCCCAACGGGCCGAGCAGCCATGACCGGGTCGACCCGACAGGTCAACCGACCACGTCCGGAGCGGCGCAATGGCGTCAGGCTTGGGCGCGTGTGGGGGTGCTTTGTGACGACCTGTCGGTGAGCGTCCTCGTGTTGAACCTCCCGTTGATCGACGGTGACGCCGTGATCGGGACCACCATCGACCGGCATCGAACCGTCGGCGAACCGCTCCGTCTCACGTTGCGGCAGCTGACCAACGCCCGGCTTCGCTTCCCAAACAATGGCGTCGTGCGGTCCTGTGAGAACCCGACCGTCTTGGCCCAGGCCGCTCTCGATCTCGGACCATCTAGTGCCCCACTCGTTTGCACCGATGGCCACCCCGACAGTGCGGTGCACGAGCTGTTCCACCAGATCCAAACGGCCGGGATGACCCTGTCCCACCATGGCGACTTCGATTGGGGCGGCATCCGCATCGCCAACACCGTCATGGAACGCCACGGCGCCGAACCCTGGCGCTACGGGAGCGACGACTATCTGACCGCGGTGGAATCGGTGAAGGCCGACGTCCTCGGGCCACCGCCCACCGGACTGACGGCCTGCTGGGACCCCGAACTGGTCGAAGCAATGACCACCGTCGGCGCCCGAATCTACGAAGAACAGCTGCTCGACGACCTCTTGCAAGACCTTCGAGCCTGATCGCGGTCCCTCCGCCTTGACGCGCCGGCGGGCGCTTACTGCTCGGAGCCGAGATCTCTTCTCGCTCGACCTGGGACGGGGTAGCATTTTCGCTATGGCCAGTCGGGCGATGTCTTGAGCAACCGGGTGTGGATCCGCCGGGCCTACGAGGCCCCCACCCACAACGACGGGTACCGCGTGCTGGTGGATCGGGTGTGGCCGAGAGGCGTGTCGAAGGAAGACATCCACATCGACGAATGGGCCAAAGACGTTGCCCCCAGCACCGAGCTGCGGAAGTGGTTCGGTCACGATCCCGAGCGGTGGGACGAGTTCCAGAGCCGCTACCGAAAGGAACTGAAGGGAAACCACGCGCTCGACGAGCTGGTCGAACGCTCCCAGTCGAAGCGGATCACCCTCGTCTACGGAGCCCACGACGAGCTCCACAACCAAGCCGTCCTGCTGCAGAAGGTGATCGACGAACGCCGCTGAGCACCGCCCGGACTGACCGTCGGGTCGAAGGCACGCTTCTGTTCAGAACAAACGGTTGCCTTCCGATTGCCAGGTGACCACGCCGGTGATGCAGTCGACATCTAGATGGGCGCAGGTCAACAGGTCATCCGGATCGGGGCGGAGCAGCGAGACGCGACTCCCGAGCTTGGACGCGTACATACCGACGCTGTCGGTTCGGTCGGTCGACCATCTGGGAAGCTCACCGATCCCGATTCCGGTGGCGACCACGGCCACTCCGCGTCGAGCGGCCATCTCACCTAGCTCCATCACAACTTCGGCCGGGGGCCCGAAGCGGCAGAGGTCTTGGACGAGAACCACCAGCGGGCGCTGTTCGGCGGCCGCAGTCTCGATCTCCATGAGAGAGCCGGCGGCCGATAGGACCAGGTCCCGATGACCCAACTTTGGCATGGCCTCTACGAGCTTTTCCCACTGGCCGGCATCGATGTGTCCCTTCCTGACAAAAGCAGCGGGGACGCCGGCGAAGGCCGACAGCAGCCGGGTCGTGGCCTGCACCACGCTCGGGGTGTCGAGAAGAACTCGGTGGTCGATTCTTCTGGCTATGAGGCCGAGCACGAGCTCGGCCTGGGCCGGGAGGTCGCCGTCGATCAACGTGACCATCCCGATGCGCAGACCGCCCCCGAAGGCATCATCCAGAACGTCGACTCCAGTGCTGATCGGAAAGGGATCGGGCGGCGGCATCGGCAGGCGGTCGTCAAGAAGCCCTTCGAGCTCGTCGAGCAGAAAGTCCAAGGCTTCGGTGATGGGGGCAACCGGTCCCCGGCCCAGCGGTGCATTCATCGAGCAGTTCCGTCCATGAGGCTCATCAACCGATCTGGCTCGACTGGCCGCCATCGACGGGGAGGATGGCCCCAGTGATGAAGGCCGCGTCATCGGAGGCGAGAAACAAAGCGGCGTGGGCAACATCCCAAGCAGTGCCCTGACGGCCAAGGGGTATGCGGCTGATGCGGAACCGGGCCAGGTCCTCTCGGGACACGCCCCGAGCCGCGGCACCAGCGTCTACAGCCATCGGGGTATCGATGAACCCGGGCATGATCGCGTTCGCCCTGATGCCATGGCGGGCATTGGCCAGGGCCAAGTTCTGGGTGAGGGCATTCACCCCAGCCTTGGAGATCTTGTAGGCGGTCAGGGTGGTGGCGGCGGCGATGGCTGCCAGCGACGAGATGTTGACGATGGCCCCGGACCCCTGCTCGCGCATGTGGGGGACGACGTGCTTGCAGGTACGCCACATGGCCTTGAGGTTGACGTCGATGATGCGATCCCAGGCATCTTCTTCGAGCCGACCAGGAGACGAGTCGCCGGCACCGATGCCGACGTTGTTGTGGAGGATGTCGATGCGGCCCAGAGTTCCCATGGCCACCTTGGCCACCGATGCGCACTGGTCGGCGTCGGCGATGTCGGCCACGTGGACCTGGGCCTCTCCCCCGGCATTGGCGACCATGGCCGCGGTCTCTTCGACCGAGGCCTGGTCTCGGTCGACCAACAGCAGCCGAGCGCCTTCCTGGGCGAACAGCAATGCCGTGGCCCGACCGTTGCCGATGGTCTCGCCGACGGTCTGTCCGGCGCCCACGATGATTGCGGTCTTGCCCGCCAGCCGGCCGGCGGCGACCCGTTGGTCCGTTGAGTGGTCGCTCATGAGCCGTTCACACCTCACCTAGCGCTGGAAGCGGGCCTTCGGTGGGCACACCGAACGAGTTGAGGGCTCCAGCCAGCATGGCGTAGTGGCCCGACAGCATCGGCACTTCGATCAACTGCATCTCGGAGTAGATGCCGGCCAGGGTGGCCCACGTTTCATCGCTGATTCGGTGGTGGTCGGTGAGCTCGTCCACAGCACGGATCTTGGCCGCGTCCTGCGTCGACCAGCCGGCAGCGTCTGGACCTTTCGCTATCCGACGCATCTCCTCGTCGTTGAGCCCCGCCTCGCGGCCGATGCCCACGTGCTGACCCCACTCGTAAGCGGAGCCACATCGAAACGCGGTGCGCAGGACGATCAGTTCACGGTCACGGGCCGGCAGCTTCGCCCCCCGCAGCAGCTTGCCGCCGAAGGGTGCCCAGCGCCGGTACAGCCCCGGGTGCCGAAGGAGCGTGGCAAAGATGTTCAGCTCTGGCCCCGCCGCATACATGGCCCGTTGCTTGTCGTCCATCTCCTCCGGGGCCAGCGGTCCGATGCGAAGAGAAGAATCAGAGGACATGATCGCTGATGGTAGGCCCGACCCTCGCCAAAGCGTCCGGCGGTTGGGAACCACGTCAGCGATAGCGGGGGTCTCAAGAACGGTCTGAGCAAGTACATCGACCTCGTTCGAGCGGGTGAAGAGGTCATCGTCACCGACCGGGGCCGCCCGGTCGCCCGGTTGCTGCCACTAGACGCGAGCCACGATCTCCTTGGTGAGCTCGTTGCCCCCGGGGTCGTTCGTCCACCCTCGAACAAGGCTCGTCATCAGTCACCTTCCCGCATCAAACCCGAGGGAAGCGTGAGCGAAATCGTCGCCGAACAACGACGGTGATCACCTACGACGCTGAGGACGTGTCTCTCCGCGGCTACGACGCCGTCCATCTCGCGGCCGCTCTCTCCGTCGGTGCCACCTCTCTTCACGCGCCCGTGCTGGGTCCTGATCACCAACGGGTGGCAGACCCAACTGACCGAGTACTGCCACCACGGTCATACGCAAGCGGGGCCTGGGCGTTTCCGATCTACTGAATGAGGCAGTGCGTTGCTGTCGTCCCCTTCGATCGTGAGCCTTCCATGACAAGCCGAGCCGAAACCGCCAATGGCC
>JBDTBS010000218.1:0-7904 GCA_039924035.1 Aquihabitans sp.
GCGTCCTTGGTGGTGTCACCGGTCTTGCTGGGCTCGGTGGTGGTGGCGCCGTCGTCTTTGGTGCTCTCCGAGCAGGCGGAGATGAGCAGCAGGCTGGCGGCCAGGCCGGCGGCCAGTCGGGTTCGGGTGGTGCGCACGATGGGATTCTCCAGATGGGGATGTCGGAATGGGTCTTGGGTGACGGTTGAGGTGGGTGACGGGTTGGAAGGTCGGGCCGGGCGCCGGGCGCCCGGGGCATCGGGTCAGACGGTGACCGTGCCGAGGTAGGCATCGCGGACGGCGGGGTTGTTGCGGACCTCGTCGGGGGTGCCTTCGGCGATGATCCGTCCGAGGTGGAGGACCACCACCCGGTCGCAGTGGGCCATCACGAAGCCGACGTCGTGTTCCACGAGCAGCACCGAGGTGCCAAGCCGGTCGCGGGCGTCGCGCATGAGCCGTCCGAAGCGGTCGGCTTCGGCGGCGTCGAGCCCGGAGGCCGGTTCGTCGAGGAGCAGCAAGGACGGTTCGTCGACGAGGGCCCGACCGAGCTCCACGAGGCGGGCGGTGCCGATCGGCAGCGCTCCGGCCGAGGCAACTCCGACGGCCCCGAGGCCACAGGTTTCGATGACCGTTTCGGCGTGGGCCCGACGTTCACGCTCACGACGACGACGGGTGGGCGAGCCGACGAGGTCGGCCAGGGTGCCGCCGCCTCCGCCTCGCCATTCGCTGGCCACCAGCAGGTTCTCCTCGACGGTGAGCCACCCGAAGGTCTGGACCCGTTGGAACGTGCGACGCAGGCCGGCCCGGGCCCGACGATGCGGGCTCCACCGGGTGACGACGCGGCCGTGGAGCTTGACCTTGCCCGAGTTCGGGAAGCGGACCCCGGAGATCACGTCGAACAGGGTGGTCTTGCCGGCACCGTTTGCCCCGATGAGCCCGCAGATCTCGCCGAGGCCGACCCGAAGGGAGACGCCGTCGAGCGCGTTGATGCCGCCGAAGCGGACGCGTACGTCAGTGAGTTCGAGTGCGTCGGTAGACGCTGGGTGAGCCACGCACGCCCCCCTAGGCAGATTGCGGTTGCGCGCACCGTAGTAGAACCTGTTCTCCCTCGCGTGCTACCCGTGGGTAACAACCACCTGCCCGGTAAGGCTCAGTCGTCTCGGCGGGGGCGCTGGCGTTTGGCCTTGATCTCTGAGCGCTGCTTCTTGGCTTTGATGCGCCGTTCCTTCGAGCCTCGGCTGGGTTTCGTCGGCCGGCGTTTCTTCTCGATGTGGAGCGCGGAGGCCAGGCGGGCCACGAACCGCTCTTCGGCGATGGCCCGGTTTCGGAGCTGGCTGCGTTCGTCGTCGACCACGATCCGCACCACCGGGCCGATGCGTTCGATGATGCGGGCCTTCTGGCTGGAATGCAGCGACGGGGAGGCTTCCACGTCGAAGGTGAGCTCCACCCGGCTGGCGGTCTTGTTGGCGTGTTGGCCACCAGGCCCGCCGGACGTGCTGAAGCGCACCTCCAGCTCGGCGAGCGGGATGCTCACGCTGCGGTTGACCCGTAGGTCGGTGTCGGCCATCCCCTGATGGTGGCAGGGATTGGCGGCACTTCCTCGGTTCATGGTCCACAGGCCTTGCATCCCGGGAAGGGACCAACGGCTCTAGAAGCAGTTCTCACCGGCCGATAGGGTCGAACGTCCACCCCCTGTTCAAACGGAGACAACACATGGCTGAAGGCAACCGTTTCGGAGGACGCTGCGCGATCGTGACCGGCGCGGCGTCGGGTATTGGTCGGGCCACGGCCATGCAGCTGGCCCAGGACGGTGCCGCTGTTGGTTGTCTGGATCAGTCCGAGGCCGTGCACGACACCGTCGCCGCCATCAAGGCCGAGCACGGCACGGCGCGCGGTGTGGTCGTCGACGTGCGTGACGAGGCCAGCGTCCAAGGGGCGGTCGACGAGATCGAGTCCGAGCTCGGCCCTGTCCGTGTCCTGGCCAACGTGGCCGGTGTGCTGCGCTTCGCCCACACCCACACTTCAACCGTCGAAGACTGGGATCTTCTGGTCGACGTGAACATGAAGGGCCCGTTCCTCATGTGTCGGGCCGTCATCCCATCGATGCTCGCCAATGGCGGCGGGTCGATCGTGAACGTGGCTTCGTCGGCCGGCATGTTCGGCCAGGCCTACACCGCGGCCTACTGCGCCTCGAAGGGTGGCCTGGTGATGTTTTCGAAGTCGCTGGCCGTGGAGTACTCGAAGCAGAACATCCGGGTGAATGCCATCGCCCCCGGTGGCGTGAAGACCTCCATGACCACCAAGGTCGACTTCCCCGAAGGTATGGACTTCAGCCTCATCCAGAAGACCATCGCCCCCGACAACAAGATGCTCGACCCCGAGTCCCCCGCCGCCCTGATCGCCTACCTGGCCTCAGACGAAGCCGAAGGCATCACCGGCGCCGCCATTCCCATCGACCACGGCATCACTGCCTGAGGCGAGGGGTGGCTCAGTCTCGGCGGAGCACGATCGCTTTCACTGCGGGCCACGAGGCCGCGAACCCGGCATGCAGCGGTAGGTGTTCGACCGAAGGCACCGGGACCCATCGCACGTCGGTCGTCTCGAAGTTGAGCGAAGCTCCGAACCGCGCTGGCACCTCGACCACCGCAGTGGTGTAACTCCAGTCGTCGGCTGGAGTGAACACGTGGTCGCCGACGTAACGCCACGGCTCGGGTGGATCGCCGACTTCCTCTGACGACTCGCGCATGCCCGCTTCGAACGGGGTCTCCCCGTCGTTGATGGCTCCGCCAGGGCACGACCAGGTGCCCCCTTCGTGGGCCATGGTCGACCGCAACTGCATCAACACCTCCGGCCCGGCATCACCGTCGACCACGAACACCACACCGGCAGCTCCGAACCGGCCCCATCGCTGGCGACCGTCGCTGCAGTTCAAGAATCCGTCGCCGGAACCGTGGGGGGTCACTCGAAGAGGTTGGTGCTCAGGTAGCGCTCGCCGGTGTCGGGGAGGACCACCACCACGGTCTTGCCAGCGAACTGGGGGCGGGCTGCCACCTGAAGGGCGGCCCACACGGCGGCACCGCATGAGATCCCGGCGAGGATCCCTTCCTCTCGCGCCATTCGACGGGTGATCTCGGCGGCATCCACAGCATCCACCGTGATGACCTCGTCGTACACGTCGGTATCGAGGACGTCGGGGACGAACCCGGCTCCGAGGCCCTGGATCGGGTGCGGGGCCGGGGCGCCGCCCGACAGGACCGCCGACAGCGCCGGCTCCACGGCCACCACGTGCAGGGCCGGGTTGAGCTCCTTGAGCCGACCGCCAGCGCCCGTCAAGGTGCCACCGGTACCGACGCCAGACACGAATACATCGACGTGGCCGTCGGTATCGGCCCAGACCTCCTCGGCGGTGGTGAGCCGGTGGATCTCAGGGTTGGCAGGGTTGGAGAACTGCTCGGGCATGAACCAGCCGTTGTCGTCGGCCAGTTGCCGTGCCGTGGCGATGGCGCTCTTCATCCCACCCGCCTTCGGGGTGAGGTGCAGCTTGGCCCCGTAGGCCGTGAGGATCTGTCGGCGTTCGACGCTCATGGAGTCGGGCATCACGAACACTGCCCGGTATCCCTTGGCCGCGGCGACCATGGCCAGGCCGATGCCGGTGTTGCCGCTGGTGGGTTCGACGATCGTCCCGCCCGGCTTCAGCAGTCCGTCGCGCTCGGCGGCTTCCACCATGGCCAGGGCGATGCGGTCCTTCACGCTGCCCCCGGGGTTGGCGCTCTCCAGCTTGGCGACGACTCGGGCGCCGGCGTTGCCGCCGACACGTGAGAGTTCGACCAGCGGCGTGTGGCCGATGAGTTCGGTGACGTTTGCGTATATGGGCATCAGAGCCCTCCCATTTCCTGAGCGGTCAACCAGGCCGGCATGTCTTCAGCATCGGAGACGGGCTCCGCACTGCCATCGGTCATCTTCACGCAACGGCTCCGCGGCGCGAGGACCACGCAACCGGCCGGCACGTCGTCGAAGACGACGGCACTCGGTCCGATCCGGGCCCCGTCGCCAACGTGAACTGCGCCAAGCACCGAAGCACCCACAGCGAGGGTGACGTCGTTGCCGATGGTCGGGTGGCGCTTGGCCCCCTTGGCATCGACCCACCAGCCCCGAGCTCCCAGGGTGACACCGTGGTACAGGACGCAGTCGTCGCCCACTTCGGCGGTTTCGCCGACGACGATCCCGGCACCGTGGTCGATGAACACCCGTCGGCCGATGGTGGCCCCGGGATGGATCTCGATGTTGGTGAACAGGCGGCCGACCTCGGAGACCACCCGCGGCAGCAGCGGCACACCAGCCATCCACAGGCGGTGGGCGATCCGGTGGAACCAGATGGCCCAGAGGCCCGCATAGAAGACGACCTCGACCACGTGAAGGCCATGCAGCGCCGGATCCTTGCGGCAAGCAGTGCGGATGTCTTCGATCATTCCCATGTGTTGATCGACCCTAGCGGTGCTCGTCATGGATGAAACGGAGAGATCCGGCGGGGAATCCGGCTCGAAAGCCAGGACCAGGCGCGCACCAGCGTCGCCGTCCGTCCCTAGGGTCACATCCATGGACGAGAACACCATCGAGGGTCATCTCGGCGCCGCGTTCGACGAGCTCGTGGGCGCAACCCATCTGACCAAGCAGGTGTTGTGGGCGGGACCATCGCCCCAACGGGACCAGCTTCAGGGTCTGCTGGCCTTCCTGGGCGAACAGGCGCGCCTGGTGGACGAGGCCGAGGCTCAGGTCGGTGGCCGTGCCGCTGATCTGAGCTCGCCGAGCGGGCGCCGTCGGCCGAACCTGCTCGGGGCCGTCGACAACGATGCTCCGGCCGCTCTGGCTGCCTACGTGACGCACCTCCGTGGGCTCGTGGACGACCTGCGCCAGCGGGCCAAGGACATGGGTACGGGTAGCGGTGCGACGCTGCTGCTCGGCGTGGCCTCCGGGCTGGAGACGCGCCTGTCCGACATGTCGGCAGCCGGGACCTCCGACTAGCGGTTGCCGCGCTGGTGGCTCAGACGGCCACGGGCAGGCTCGACCAACCCCGGACCGTCGACGTGTGCAACTGCACCGCCGCGTCTCGGTCGAGCTTCCACTCGGGGTCCCGAGCGAGCATCTCCTCCAGGGCGATGCGAGCTTCGAGCCGGGCCAGGGCCGCTCCCACACAGAAGTGGATCCCGTAACCGAACGACAGGTGACGGTCGAAGTTGCGGCGCACATCGAAGTGATCGGGGTCTTCATACTCACGCTCGTCGCGACCGGCCGAGCCGGTGAGGAGCAGGACCCTGCTGCCGGCCGGGATGGTCGTTCCGTGCATGGTCACCTCGGCGGTGGTGTAGCGACCCTGCACCGGCGAGGGGGCCTCGTAGCGAAGCAGTTCTTCGACGGCGTTGGGTATCAGGGTCGGATCGGCGACGAGGTCGGCCCGCTGGTCTGGATGTCGGTCCAGGAGCACTGCAGCCCAACCGATCAGCCGGGCCACCGTCTCGGTTCCGGCGCTGATGAGCAGGGTGGCGAACCGGGTGGCGGCATCGAGGGTGAGCTGCTGGGGGGTGCCATCGACATCTGGGACCTCGGCCTGCACCAGCGCGGTGAGCAGGTCGTCACGAGGATCATCACGGCGCTCTTCCATGCGCTCGGCCAGGTATTCGTGGAGCGCTATGCCCGCGGTGAACGAGGTGTCGTTGACCATGCCGATACCGGGCTCGAGGTGGAACATCTTGTCGATCCAGCCCTTCACCATGGCCCGGTCGGCCAGGTCGACTCCAAGTAGTTCGGTGATGACCATCGACGGGAGCTGGGCCCCGAAGTCTTCGATCAGGTCGAAGGGCTGGCCCGGCTGCCACTTGCCCAGAAGATCTCGAGACAGCTGACGGATGTGCGGTTCGAGACCGCTGACCCGGCGAGGCGTGAAGGCCCGGGACACGAGGGATCGGTTCCGCGTGTGCTCGGGCGGATCCATGAAGATCATCATCCCGGTGTTCAGTGGGGCGTCACCCATCAGCTCCAGCACGGTGCCGTGGGCCGAAGAGAACGTGGCCGGGTCTCGGTGGGCCACATCGATGTCGTGGAACCGGCTTAGCGCCCAGAAGTCGTAGCGGTCGTTGCGGTATACGGGAGCTTCGTCTCGCATCCGCTTCCAGATGTCGTGGGGATGGGCGTCGATCTCGACGTCGTAGGGATCCCAGTAGACGTCGCTGGTCACGAGGCGGGGTCCGGGCTGTGGATATCAGCAGAGGTCGGGCCGATGCGGTCGACGACGTCCTGCAACGCACCGACATCGACCCGGTAGAGCTCGGCCGCGTTGGTACCCAGGATCTGTCGGGTCTCATCCTCCGGCACGTCACGGAACCGTTCGGCGATCCACTTGCGAGTGTGCGGATAGGTCCCTTCGGGGTGGGGAAGGTCGTTGCCCCACAACAGGTTGCCCACGCCGATGTCGTGACGGCGTGCGATCTCTTCAGGGCCGGGAGTCGATGCCGCGAAGAAGCAGTTGCTGTCCACGTACTCGCTCGGCTTGCGGGACAGGTCGAGCTTGAACACGTCACCGAACTTACGGGTGTTGTGGGCACCGACCCACTTCTCGTCCATGCGCTGCACGAGGTCGGGAACCCACCAGGCCCCGTTCTCAGCGATCGAGTACTTCACCCCTGGGTGGCGTTCGAAGACACCGGAGAGCAGCAGCACCCAGAAAGGACGCGCTGCCCACCACCAGGCTTCGGCGGCGTAGATGGAGACGAACCCGGGCCCCATCGGGTAGTCGCTCGGGCCGGCCCCAGAGTGGGTGTGGAGGACCATGCCCGTGTCGGCACAGGCCGCCCAGAACGGTTCGTACGATTCGTCGATGTAGGCCGGGGCATCGAACCAGCGGGTGGGGATCATCACACCCCGCAGGCCGCTCTCGGCGGCCTCGTGCACCATGGCCACGCCTTCGTCGATCCCTGCGGTCACGGGTACGACGGCCACGCCGATGCGGCGGTGTGGGTTGGTGGCGCAGAAGTCGGCCAGCCAGCGGTTGTGGGCCCGGGCCCCGGCCTTGACGGTGCGGGGGTCGCTACCGACGCCGGAGGCCAGTCCCGAACCGAACGGCGAACTGGCGGTGCGGCCGGTCCCCAGCACATCGGCATCGGGGAACAGGACCTCGGCGGCCACGCCCTCGCTGTCGAGGATGGCATCCCGGGTGGCTGGGTCGAAGGCCGCTTTGAGCTCGTGGTCGCCTGTCTCCTCGTCCCACTCTTCGACGAAGTCTTCGTTGACCATTCGCCCCGCTTCCACGACGGCCTGGTGCTCATCGAACGTGGTCCGCATGTCGGGGTCTAGGTACTCCCGGTATACCTCCGCGGGAGGACCGGCATGACCGTCGGCCGAGATCACGAGGTACTTGGTCATTGGACCTCCAGAAGGTTTTCGAACGTGTTCAGATAATAGCGACGACTTGGCCACCGTCAAGCGCAATCCGGATCGGTCAGCGAGCAAACACCTGCCACCCGGCCGTCGAGATGGTTGAACAGTGGTTCATTTCGTTCTATCGTGCACCCAGATGACAAGCGCCTGGGCTCGAGAACACCACCTCCACGGCTTCACGCCGGTGCCGGGCATCAGGACCATTCGTGGCTGAGCCGGTCACCATCCCGCAGGTGCTCGACCGCGCGGCCCGCGAGTGGCCCGATGTCATCGCCCTGATCGGCGAAGACGGAATCCGCTGGACGTTTGCGGAGCTTGCCACTGAGGCCGACGTGGTCGCTCGGGCGCTGATCGCCTCCGGGGTCGCCCCCGGTGACCGAGTGGCCATCTGGGCCCCCAACAGCCTTCGTTGGGTGGCTACATCGTTCGGCATCTACCGGGCCGGGGCAGTGCTGGTCCCCCTCAACAGTCGATACCGAGGCGCGGAAGCCGCA
>JBDTBS010000219.1:0-2514 GCA_039924035.1 Aquihabitans sp.
CTGCGACGCCAACCTGGTCGATGATGTCATTCCCTCCGACGACGCTGAACCGCCCCGCTCATCGGCCCGCCCCGAGGCTTCGGGCAACCACCTGACCTACGAGCTCGAAGGGTGGGGCAACCAGCTCAAGGTGACCTTGGAGGGCATGCTCGACCGAGCCGGCATCGCCCGGGTCTGGGAAGCGGGAGCCCTGGTGGTCCCGGCCGTGCACGAAGCAGACGTCGACAGCCTCATTGCCACCCTGGAGGGGGGCGATGTTGCCGACGTCGAGGACGACCTACCCCGCGTCGCGCTGGAGATCGAAGGGCTCGACGCCGACCGGCAGGCTGACCTCGATGCCCAACTGATGGCCAGCGGCCTGGCCTACGCCTGGGACGACGAGGGGGACTTGGTGGTCCTCGATGACGATGAGGAAGCGGTGCTGATCATCATCGGCGATGTGCTCGACGACGAGGCCGACGATGACGACAGCGACCCTTTGGCTGGCCAAGCGGCGCTGTCTGATCTCTTCGTTGCCGTCGACCGACTGGTGAAGAAGCCGGGCGATCCGGCTCTGGCTCGTCCTGTAGGAGAGGCCGTCAGCCGTTTCGACGGTCTGGCCGTGCCCTACGGCTTCTCCGGAGCGGACTGGGACGCGCTGGTGGCCGAAGGTCGGGATCTGGTCCGCCTGATCGACCCGACCGAGGATGATCAGAGCGAAGCGTCCGACGATGAGCCCGACGGGGACCACCCGGGCGATGTCGACGATGACCAGGAAGTTGTGCAGGACACGGCCGACCAGGTTGCGCTCCAGGCTCAGGCCCTGCGGGACCGGTTGTCCGATCTGGTCTGATCTCCGCGGCGGTTCAGGGTCCGCCGGCCGATACCGTGTCGGCGTGTTGCTGGCCGAATTGGAGATCCTTCACTCCCGCCCGGTCGCGCCGACGCGGCGGGTGGCCATCGGATCGACCACCTTGCCCACCGATCCCGCGCCCGGTTACGGGGGCATCCTGTTGGCCGGTATCGCCGCCGCTTTCGTGTCGGCCATCGACCCCGACCTCCTCGGCGACCTCCATCGACTCACCCATCAGTTGCAGGACGGGCAGCGCATCCCTCAGCCCCGCCTGCGCCACCGGTTCCAAGACGATCAGGTCGGACTCAATGCCCACCGTCACCGCTTGATCGGCGACGGGGAGCGGCTCCACTTCGAGTTCGACGAGAAGGGCAACGCCGCTCCCTACGTCCTCGGTGCCGTCTACGCCGCCGGTCGGCTACCCGCCGACGAACGTCCGCCGGTGTTCGAGTTGATCCGACAGGGCCTGCTCTGGCGAGGCGACATCGGGCCCGAGCTGGTGGCCTACCTGACCGGCACCGGGTCGTCGCGTCGGTGGGCCCTGGTCGGGGGCCTGGAGTCGGTGGCCTGGGCCCTCGACGTTTTCGGGCTCGAGAACGCCGGTGTCGATACCGGTGACGTGCAACGTCGCTTCCGTGAGTTGCTCCGTCAGGCCCATCCTGATCATGGCGGAGCCTCCGACGGGGCTGCCGACCGGATCAACGATCTCACCACGGCCCGGCAGATTCTGCTCGGCGCCCGCTGACCGATGCCGCCCCGCAAGGGCCGTCCGGGCGGACTGCTCCTCACCCCCGGGGCCGGCAGCGGCCGCGAGCATCACACCTTGGTGGCCGTCGAGGAGGCGGTGGCCCCGTTGCCGGTCCGCCGAGTCGACTTTCCCTACCGCAAGGAAGGCCGCCGACCGCCGGACCGGGCCCCCAAGCTGATCGCCACCGTGCGGGACGAAGCGGCCGACTTCGTGGCCACGCTTCGCATCAACCCGGCCCGACTCTTGCTGGGTGGCCGCTCGATGGGCGGCCGCATGTGTTCCATGGCGGTGGCCGAAGGTCTTCCGGCCCGAGGGCTGATCCTCATCAGCTATCCGCTCCATCCGCCAAAGAAGCCCGATCGCCTGCGCATCGAACATCTCCCGGCGCTCACCGTGCCCTGCCTGTTCATCTCCGGGACCAACGATCCCTTCGGGACGCCCGAGGAGCTCGTCGCCCATACGGCGGTGATCCCTGGCCCGGTGACCCACCACTGGATCGAACGGGGACGCCACGACCTCGACCGAGTCGATGCCGAGATCACCGCGGCCATCAACGCATGGATCGATGACCTACCTGTGCCCTAGACCTCGCGGGTCCTAGACGACGGGCAGCGATGCACCGTTGGCATCCTCGGGGTTCATCTCCTCGAGCTCCAGGTGGGCGGTCTCGGGGTAGAACGCCAACACCAAGGCTGCAACCAGAAATGGCCCGAGAGCCAACGCCGCTATCCCGGGCCCATAGCGGCCGAAGTGATCGTGCATCCGCCCCCCCAACACCAACCCGACGGCACTCCCCGTCACCCCGGCCACCGAGATCAGGCCGTTGGCCTTGGCCCTCAGGGCCGTGGGGAACAACTCCGGGCCGTAGACGGCGAGGGCGGGCACCGTGACGGCAGCCACGATGCTGCCCACGGTGGCGGTGATCGACAGCATC
>JBDTBS010000220.1:0-4345 GCA_039924035.1 Aquihabitans sp.
CAACGAGAAGATCAGGGCCACGAAGACGAAACCCACCGCGGGCCCGATGTGGGCGGCCGCCGGGGCCAGGTCGAGCACCTGGACCTGGGCTACCCGCTGCACCGAGCGGTCGGCGATCATGGCCAACATCAGACAGGGCACCGCGGCCAACAGTTTGCGGGGCGACATCAGCGGCAGGAAGAGCAGCGGCGACAGCACCACCACCACGAAGAGCACGCTGGGCTCGGCCAGGAGCTCGCGGGCTTCGGTGATGGGATGCAGCATCAGGTTGGGTAGTACCGCCAATGGAGTGGTGGCCCGGGCCACGAACTCGCCAGCTGGGGTTAGGGCCTGGTCTGGTGTCGCGGGATCGATGATCCAGATGCCGAGCATCGACCAGGCGAATCCGACGGCCATGGTCCACAGGCCGTAGCGCCGCTCGCCCGTGATCACCAGCAGCAGCCCGAGGGCGAGCACGGTGAAGCCCAGATCGGCTCGACAAGCCAGAACGACGGCCACCAGGACGGCGTAGCTGATCCACCGTCGCTGACAGGCTCGTTCGTAGGCCCAGACGAGCGCAGGCATGGCAATTAGCTCGGGGTGGAAGGCTGTGAGGTTGGCGCGGTGGAGCGTCGGGGCCAGTGCGAAGGCGACGATCACAGCCATGGCCGCGCCCACCCGGAGGCGAGCTTCGGATCGAGCCAGATGCCACAGCGGCACGACGGTCAGAGCGATTGCCCCTGCTTGGACGATGGCGAACACGGCCTCGGCCGGGACGAAGCGGGTGAACCAGAGGATCGGCTCCGAGATGAACGATCCGGTGCCGTGGGCCGGGTCGACTCCCCCGACGGGAACCCCGGCGCCACCATTGCGACGGCGCCAGCTGGCTTGGATCCATGGGCCGAGACCGCTGCCGCCAGACAGCGTTCGGATGGCAGCCGCGTTGAGCGCCAGCAGGATCGAGAAGAGCAGAGCGGCACTGATCCACGGGAGGGCCCGGTCGGCGTTCTCGCCGTCGAGTCGCCCTTGAGTCCGGAGGACGAGGCGTCGCCATCGGCGGCGATATGTGGTGCGACGGTCGACGTCGTTCACAGTTCCAACTGGTCCGGCCGCTCGAGTTCGACAGGGTCGGTCAGGTACGCGCCGCGGTTGCGGACGTTGCCCACATCGGTGGACACGGGATGTAGGACCAAGATCTCCGGTGGTGCCGGCACCAGCAAGTGGCCGAGGCTCTCTAGGTCGGCATTGTCGGGGTCGAGCCAGTCGTCCCAGGCTGTGGGCGGGAGAACAACCGGCATGCGATCGTGGATCGGGGCCATGGTCTCGTTGGCGGCTGTGGTGATGATCGTGGCTGACCGGAGGAGGTCGGTCCCATCACGCTCCGGGCCCTTCCACTCCTCCCAGAGGCCAGCGAAGGCCAGGGGCTCCTCGTCGGGACGATGGATGAAGTACGGCTGCTTGGTCTTCTGGCCCGGCACCTTCTTCCACTCGTAGAAGCCATCGACGGGCACGATGCAGCGCCGTTTGCGGTAGGCGTGCTTGAAGGCATTCTTCTCAGCCAGGGTCTCGGAACGGGCGTTGATCATCCGAGATCCGATACCAGGGTCCTTGGCCCAGACGGGAACCAGACCCCAGTAGTGAGGGGCTACTCGGCGGATGCCGCCATCTTCCAACACGACGTAGATATCGGTGGTCGGGGCAACGTTGTAGTTGGCTTCAAGGGCAGCCTCTGCGGGCGGCGTGGCATCGAAGTACCGGGCGATCTCGTCGGGAGACGACGAGGAGACGAAGCGTCCGCACATGGGTTGCCACGCTACTGCCGGCGGACCCGACGCCGGGTCTGATCGGTCAGCTGTGCGGTTGTGACCCGAATCCGGGACGGACGCCGGCTCCGGCCCGGGTACTGGCCAGGGCGGCCACGAGCACGGCTAGCGCGATCAGCGGGTGCCAGGCCACCGCGGCCAGGGTGGCGGCCGCTGCCACTTGGATCCACGCTGCAGCATCGCGGGCCACCGGTGCCGCAGCTTCGAGTCGCTCGTGCACCTGGCCGAGGGCGGCGGGGGTGGTGGCCGAGCGGCCGATGTAGACGGCTGATCCCCGAACCACCCCAAAGGTGAGACCGATGGCGATGGCCTGGAGTGGGCTGGTGGTGAGCACGGCGAGGGCAATGGTGAGGAAGATCCCAGCCGTCATGATGTAGGTGGCGACGCCGAAACCGATCTGCCAGCCGAAACCGGCGCCGTAGACCCACGAGCGGTAGCGGCGGAGCCAGGCATCGTTGACCTGACGCTTGAAGATCGGCAACTCGATGCCGCCTATGCCGAAGTCGATGGCCGCAAACACCAGTGCGGCGAGAGCTCCAGCACCGATGAGGGCCTCGAGTGAAAGGTGGGCCAATCCGAGCAGGGCTGCTCCCCCGGCAGCGATGAGTCCGAGGCTGAGACCACCGACGATGCCGCCGAACAGAAACCAGGCCGCAGTGACGTTGAACCGGTTGCCCCGGCCGGCCTCGGTCATCGGAGTGATCGATGACAGCATCGATAGGCCGCACGGCGACCAGATACCCCGGATGGCTGAGACCACGGCCACCGGAAGCGCGACGAATAGGAGCAACTGACCCATGGTCGCCCACGGTAGTGGCCTGAGTGCCCGGGTCGCTGCTCTGGTTCCCATTGCCTATGCCTATGTTGCCAAACATCGGTTTTTCTGTCCCCTGGGGGAATCTGGACCACGAGGCCCCGGCCCGCCCATCTTGCCTAGGGGCCTTGGGGTGGTGGGGTGTTTCGGCCGGGTCTCTGCCGGTTGTGGGCTGGGCAACGTAGGCGTCCGTTTGCCTGCGTAGTCGGCCCGCCTTGGCTGTATTCGATGATGTGGTCGATGTCGCAGCGGTTGGCGGGGACGGTGCAGCCGGGGAAGGTGCAGTGTTTGTCTCTCAGCTCGATGGCTCGGCGGATTCCGCCGGTGAAGAACCGTTTCTTGACCCCAACTTCGATGACTCGGGCCGGGGTGTCGAAGATGACGCGTTCGATATCGGCTTGGGTGAGCCACGATGCCAACAGTTGGGGGGCTATGACGGTGCCGTCGGCCATCTGGCAGATCTTGAGCAGCGTGTTTTTGTCGGTCATCGCCGTGAACAACGGACGTGGTGTGCGACCGTCAGCGGGCATGGTTGCTGACCGCGTGGCCATGATCACCAGAGCATCAGCCCGGCGCTGGGTAGCGGTGCGAGGCAGGTTCTGGGTGGTGGCCAACGGCCCGTATTGGTTGCGGGCCATAGCCCAGTCGTCTTCGAACAGTTGTTGGGTGAGTCGTTTGAGCTCGTCCATCACGACTGTGCCAGCGACCGGGTCCAACAGACCGTCGATTGCTACGGCACGGCCGTAGGTCCGAGAACATGACAGGCGACGGCCTTCATGTTGACGTTTGGACCGGTCACGGCCGAGGTCGTCATCAGCAGCATCAGCCCAGTAGGCAACTGTGCCCTTCAGGTCATCGCATGAGAGCCGTTTGGCATCGGACACCATGTTCGTTTCCGCTTCCGCGAACAGGGCCCGTCGGGCCGGAATGGCGGCTTTGCACAACACATCGGTCTTGTCGGTGGACAGATCACCGTTGCGGTAGGCCTCAGCGACTTGGCGGTGATGACGGAGCCGCCGGGCTCGGGTCACCACATGATCAGCACCCGTTTTGGACCAGCCGGCGTCACGAGCCAACCGTGCCCCTGCCGCCCGTGACCCGTCGAGGCGGAACAGGCCTCGGCTGTCCCACTCACCAATCGTCTCGGTCATAACAGCGCCGAACAGATCCGACATGGCCGGCAGAGCCGCCACCATCTCGCACACTTCTTCGTCGGAAGCCTCGCCGAGGCGCGCCGTCTCGGCCACCAAGGCCGCCAAGTCATCAGCCAAAGCTGAGACCAGATCATCCAACGCCATTGGACGCTCCTCAGATACCCGCCCCATCTCTGTCACCGGCCCAAGGATCGAAGAGAGGCACAACAGAACACACGAGGAATAGCTGGACGCATCACCCCGACCTGACCGCCAGACCAGAGCTTTCGCCGAAGAACCAACACCGAACCCCACCCCCGCTCCGTAAGAAGCAGCGAAACCCGCAGGACCCGATCGCTCACCCCTGATCGTGCACCTGTTCGATCGGAGGTGCAAAGGTGGAAGGCAAGAAAGATCAAGAAATTCGTTGATGCTCTGAGGTGCCACCGCGCTGACTACCTCCATTAGGCTCACGCCAATCCTGGGGAGGGTCAAATGTTCAATCTGTCACCGCAAATGCCGCCCGGAGCGTCGCCATCCAGCGAGGCTCCGGACCGGGCCGGTAGGAAACGTGGGTGGCCTGCTGGCATCGGCGC
>JBDTBS010000221.1:0-9943 GCA_039924035.1 Aquihabitans sp.
TGAACTGGCACATGCTTGGCGCCGACGCTCCGTTGCAGGATGCAGACGCGTTTGAGGCTGCCGCGCTGAAAAAGGATGGTGTCGATCTGAGCTACGTGCCGCCGCGCTATCGCTCCAGCTATTTCCAACACATCTGGGGCAACGGCTACGCCGCCGGCCACGTACTCGTTTTCCGCAACTCCGGTCACACGACGGCGGCGCGCTCGGCGCGATCCTCGTCGAGCTTGTCGGCCATCTCCGGGTCGGTGACGGCCAGGATCTGCACGGCCAGCAGCGCGGCATTGATGGCCCCGTCGACGGCCACGGTGGCCACCGGGATTCCCTTGGGCATCTGCACGGTGGCATACAACGCATCGACACCGTTCAGGGCCCCGCCCGACAGGGGAACGCCGATGACCGGCAGCGTTGTGTGGGCCGCGGCCGCACCAGCCAGGTGGGCGGCCATGCCGGCACCGGCGATGATCGCGGCGTAGCCGGCCTCGCGAGCTCCGCCGATGAACTCGGCCACCTTGGCCGGACTGCGGTGGGCCGACATCACCCGAACATCGGCTTCGATCCCGAACGTGGTCAGCGTGGTCACCGCCGGTTCCATCTTCGAGCGATCGTTGGGCGATCCCATGATGATCGCCACCTTGTAGTCCGTCACGTCCAACTCCTCGTTCATGTTCCAGCGGGGACCTGGGCAACCTACCGCTGGACCGGATACCGAATCGCACCCATCGGTGGACGACCTCCCGCTGGGCGGTCAGGGTGAGGCCGCGACGTCCGATCGGTGGTGCTCCCCGGGCCACGAGATGTGACCGATCGCTTCGTAGGCTCGGGCTCGAGCGGTGGCCACATCGGCGGCGACACCCACCACGTTCAGCACCCGACCGCCGGCGGTGACCAGCGAACCGTCGTCGTCGGTCCTGACCCCGGCCTTGAGCACGGTGACGCCCTCTACGGCTTCGGCGGCGGCGATCCCATCGATCACGTCGCCGGGGCGGGGGCTCACCGGATAGCCCTCGCTAGCTGCTACCACCAGAACGGCGGCATCGGAGGAGAACGACGGCTCACCCACGGCATCGAGGTTCCCGTCGGCCGCCGCGGCCAGCAACTCACCGAGGTCGGAGGTGAGCCGGAGCAGTACGACCTGAGAATCGGGGTCACCGAAGCGGATGTTGTACTCGATGAGCTTCGGGCCCTCGGGGGTGATCATCAAGCCGGCGTACAGCACACCCCGGTAGTCGATGCCCCGGCGGTTCAGTTCGGCCAACGTGGGTTCCACGAACCGCTCGGCCACCAACTGGTGGAACCGGTCGTCCACGAACGGCAACGGCGACCAGGCACCCATGCCCCCCGTGTTGGGGCCGACATCGCCGTCGCCCACCCGCTTGAAGTCCTGAGCGGCGGGAAGACCGACGGCCCGCTGGCCGTCGCACACCACGAACACCGATACCTCGGGTCCGGTGAGGCCTTCTTCGATGACCACTCGTCGACCGGCATCGCCGAACGCATCACCCGAGAGCTTCTGGCGCACGTCGGCTTCGGCTTCGGCCAACGAGGTGGTGACCAGGACGCCCTTGCCGGCGGCCAGACCGTCGGTCTTGACCACCCAGGGGCCAGGCAAGGCCCGCAGGAAGTCCAGCGCCGGTTCCACGTCGGTGAAGGCTCCGTAGCGGGCAGTGGGGACACCAGCAGCCAGCAACAGGTCCTTCATGTAGGCCTTCGAGCCCTCCACCTGGGCACCGTCGGCATCAGGACCGAAGACCCGAACTCCAGCAGCCCGCAACCGGTCGGCCAGCCCGTCGACCAGCGGCTGCTCGGGACCGATGACCACCAAGTCGACGTCACCGGCGGTCACCAACTCTTCAGCAGGCGTGTCGGTGGAACCGGGGATCCCGGGGTTGCCGGGGGTGACGATCACCGTGTGGTGACGACCGAGCACCTCAGCCAAGGCGTGCTCGCGCCCACCCGAACCGACCACCACCACCTTCACCGGTGGATCACTCTCCGCGTGTGACGAACTGCTCGCGTCCGGGACCGACCCCGACGAGCCGCACCGGCACGCCCACCTGGTCCTCCAGGAAGGCCAGGTAGTCCTCGGCTGCGGCCGGCAGGTCGGCGGCGTCGGTGATCTCGTCGAGCGGGGTGTTCCAGCCCGGGAGCTCCTCGTAGATCGGCACCGCGGCATGGAGGTCGCTCTGGTGGTACGGGAGGTGGGTGTGGCGCTCGCCGTTGACGTCGTAGGCCACGCACACCTTCACCCGGTCGAGGGTGTCGAGGATGTCGAGCTTGGTGATGGCCAGTTCCGACAAAGAGTTGAGCCGCACGGCTTGGCGGAGCATTACGGCGTCGAACCAGCCCGGGCGGCGGCGGCGGCCGGTGACGGTGCCGTACTCACGGCCGACCTCCACGAAGTGGTCGCCGAGAGCGATCTCCTCCTCGGTGGCCTCTTCGGCGGGCTTGCCGCCGATGGCTTCGGTGGAGATGGCCAGCTCGGTGGGGAACGGGCCGGTGCCCACCCGGGTCACGTAGGCCTTGGCCACGCCGATCACCCGGTCTATGTAGCGGGGCCCGACGCCGGCGCCGGTGCACACCCCGCCGGCCACCGGGTTGGAGGAGGTGACGAACGGATAGGTGCCGTGATCGAGGTCGAGGAAGGTGGCCTGAGCCCCTTCGAACAACACGTCCTCACCGGCTTCGAGAGCCTCGTGGACCAACGACACGGTGTCGGCGATGTGGGGCCGCAGGCGGGGCAGGCACTCCTCGAGGTACTCGGTGGCGATCTCATCGACGTCGAGGGGCAGCTGGTTGAAGACCTTGGCCAGGATCTGGTTCTTCTCCTTGGCCATCACCTCGAGCTTCTCCCGGAAGATCTTCGGGTCCAGCAGGTCCTGGACCCGGATGCCCACACGGGATGCCTTGTCGGCGTAGGTCGGGCCGATGCCACGCTTGGTGGTGCCGAGCTTGCGGTTGCCGAGCCGCCGTTCGATCAGACGATCCAACTCCTGGTGGAAGGGCAGGATCAGGTGGGCGTTGCCGCTCACCCGCAGCTTGGAGGTATCGACACCACGCTCGATGAGCATGTCCATCTCGGCGATCAGCACACGGGGATCGACCACCACGCCGTTGCCGATCACCGGGGTGATGTGCGGATAGAGGATGCCGCTGGGGCACAGCTGGAGAGCAAAGCTCTCCCCGTTCACCACCAGCGTGTGGCCGGCGTTGTGCCCGCCTTGGAAGCGCACCACCAGGGCCATGTCCTTCGACACGAGGTCGGTGAACTTCCCTTTGCCCTCGTCGCCCCATTGGGTACCGACAACAACTGTCGCAGACACGGTCTCGCTCCTCGCAGACACTGGATAGACCGAGAAGCGATGCTATCGGGCGCCGGTGATGGTCCGATCATGCGGGCCTCATCGGGCCACCAGCCAACGGCGGGCGGATTGCTTCATGACCACAAAATCGGCCAAACGCTGAGACAACTCCATGCCCTGGCTTCTACGCTCCACTGGTCCGGAGCGCGGTCTCCGATCTTCGCTAGGCGCCCGTAGTCGGTGCCATCGGTCGCCCCGCACCCGTACCCATCGCTTTTCCTACGAGGAACCAACCCATGACGTCGACCTCGACCATCCACGCCACGCCCCCCACCTCATCGGTGGCCGCCCGGGTCGTAGATGCCCGCAAGGTCTACGGCGAGGGAGCCACCGAGGTGCGGGCCCTCGACGGGATCACCGTCGACCTCCAGAGCGCCCAGTTCACCGCGATCATGGGCCCGTCCGGCTCGGGCAAGAGCACGCTCATGCACTGCATGGCCGGGCTCGACTCGCTCACGTCGGGCACCGTGTGGATCGAGGGCACCGACCTCACCAAGCTCAAGGAGAAGGATCTCACCCGTCTCCGTCGAGACCGGGTCGGGTTCGTGTTCCAGGCCTTCAACCTGATCCCCACGCTCACGGCCGAAGAGAACATCGTCCTGCCCCTCTCGTTGGCTGGCGCCGAAGTGGACCAGGCCTGGTTCGACGAGGTGGTGGGCACGGTCGGCCTCGGAGACCGGCTCAGCCACCGCCCCAGTGAACTGTCGGGCGGCCAACAGCAGCGGGTGGCCGTGGCCCGTGCCCTGGCCAGCAAGCCAGCGATCATCTTCGCCGACGAACCGACCGGCAACCTCGACTCTCGGGCCAGCTCGGAGATCCTCGAGTTCATGCGTCGAGCTGTCGACGAGTACGGCCAGACCATCGTCATGGTCACCCACGACCCGGTGGCGGCCTCCTACGCCGACCGGGTGCTGGTGCTGGAAGACGGCAAGCTCGTCCACGAGATCCACGACCCCACCACCGACGGGGTCATCGACTTCATGAAGACCTTCGGGGACTGACGGCGGCTTAGTTCAGCCACCGCCACCGCTCCCGCCGAAGCCCACACCACACCCTCGAGGCCCCATGTTCCGCACCACGCTGCGCTCACTCTGGTCGCACAAGCGCCGCCTGATCTCCACTTGCATGGCCGTCCTACTGGGCGTGGCCTTCATGGCCGGCACCCTGGTGCTCAACAGCACCATCGGCCAAGTGTTCGATGACCTCTTCGGCAGCATCGGCCAGGGGGTCGACGCCCAGGTGAGAGGGCCGGAACTCTTCAAGTCCGAGGTGACCGGTGAGGTCCGTCGGGAACTGATCGACGACGACGTGATCGCCAAGGTGATGGCCGTCGACGGGGTGGCCGCCGCCGACGGCTCGATCCAATCCGGCGCGCTCACCGTGATCGACAAGAAGGGCTCAGCCATCGGCGGCACCGGACCGCCCACCCTCGTCGGCTCGTGGAGCCAGGACAAGAAGTTGTCGTCCTTCCAGGTGGCCAGCGGTCGGGCTCCGGAGAAGCCCGGCGAAGCGATCATCGACCGAGGTACCGCCAAGAAGACCGACTTCGCCATCGGCGACGCCCTCGTGATCATCAGCGGCAAGGAGCGGGTAACCCTCACCATCGTTGGCATCTCTCGATTCGGCGAGGCCGACAGTGCCGGGGGTGCCACCTTCGTGGGTACCACCCTGCCCCAGGCTCAGGAGCTCATCGGCGAGCCAGGCAAGGTCAACATGATCGATGCCCGGGCCGATGACGGGGTCAGCCCCGACGAGTTGGTGTCCCGCCTGAAGAAGGCCGACCTGCTCGACAAGGCCGACATCATCACCGGTAAGGAGGCATCCGAAGAAGCGGCCAGCAGCATGAAGGAAAGCTTCGGCTTCCTCACCACAGCTCTGCTCATCTTCGCGGCCGTCGCCCTGTTCGTCGGCTGGTTCATCATCTCCAACACGTTCAGCATCCTGGTGGCTCAACGGACCAAGGAACTAGCGCTGCTGAGAGCCATCGGGGCGTCACGACGGCAGGTCCTCGGTTCCGTGCTGCTGGAAGCAGGCTTGGTGGGCCTCGTCTCAGGCGTGCTGGGTCTCCTCGCTGGCATCGGCCTGGCCACTGCAGCCTTCGAGCTCCTCAAGTCCTTCGGGCTCGACCTGCCCGGGGCCAGCATCATCATCGAGCCCAACGTGGCCGTGAAGGCGGTTCTCGTCGGCCTCGGCATCACCGCTATCGCGGCCATCGCCCCGGCGGTGAAGGCCACCAGGGTGGCGCCCATAGCTGCCCTTCGAGACGTTGCCGTCGACAGCTCGGGCCAATCCAAGGCAAGGGCCGGGATCGGACTCGTCATGTTGGCAGCGGGGATCTACGCCATCATCCCCGCCTTCGCCGTCGAGGTCATGAACGACGACCTCCCCCAGGTCGGCGTCGGCTTGGCGCTCCTGGTGCTGAGCGTTCTGGTCCTCGGCCCGATCACCGCCAAACCGTTCGCACTTGCCGTCGGTAGCTGGATCCCCTTGGTCAAGGGGATCACCGGCAAGCTGGCGCGCCAGAACGCGGTCCGCAGCCCCCGTCGGACCGCGGCCACTGCCGCCGCTCTCATCATCGGAGTGGCCCTGGTCAGCTTCATCACGATCTTTGCCTCGTCGGCCAAGGCCTCCATCAACAAGGTCATCAACCTCGGTTTCGAAGGCGACTACATCGTTCAGTCAGCCAACCAGTTCAACCCGGTGGGTGGCGTCCCGCCGTCGGTCGCCAACGATCTGGCCAAGGTCGACGGGGTCAAGGGCGTCACCGCGGTGACCTTGACCAACGGTCAGCTCACCCTGCCCGACGGCTCCGAGAAGGTGACCTTCATCGGCGGCATCGACCCGACCACGTCAGCGGGCATCTTCGACTTCGACATGGCCTCGGGGAAGCTGACCGACCTGAAACCAGGCGGCATGCTCGTCGACCGAGCCACCGCCCGCGACAACGACGTGAAGGTGGGCGAGAAGATCTCCATCCTCAGCGACAGCGGGCGCTCCGCCAGCTTCACCGTGGCGGCCATAAGCGATTCGCCAGCCATCCTCGGGGAATGGACGATCCATCGAGACGACGCGCCCCTGCTGACCGCCGAACCCACCGATTTCCTGATCGGGATCTCGCTGGATCCAGGGGTGTCAGTGGACTCCGTTCGCGGTGAACTGCTCACCGTCATGAAGCCCTACCCGCAGATGAAGGTCCAGGACCGCCAGCAGTACACCAGCTCACTGGTCAACTCCGTCACCGCCATCCTCAACGTGATCTACGGCCTGCTGGCCGTGTCCATCGTGATCGCCCTGATCGGCATCGCCAACACGTTGTCGCTGTCGATCAACGAACGCACCCGCGAGCTCGGCCTCCTCCGAGCCATGGGCATGACCCGTAGCCAGTTGCGGTCATCGGTGCGCTGGGAGGCGGTCATCGTCGCCCTCATGGGCTCGGTGATAGGCATCGCCATGGGCATCTTCCTCAGTTGGGTGCTGGTGCTGGCGTTGGCCCCTAAGGGCATCACCGAGTTCGCTGTACCCGTCACGTGGATGGCCCTGATAGCCGTCATCGCAGCCGGCCTGGCAGTGGTGGCATCGATCGGACCGGCCGGGAAGGCCAGCCGACTCAACGTGCTCGAGGCCATCGCCACCGAGTGAAGCTCCCGACCAACCGAAGCATCACGCAGTCGTTCAGGCTGAGCGGAGGCTGATCCTCAGGCGGGATCGCCAAGGGCATAGAAGGCTCCGCCTCGGGCCCCCACGAAGATCTGGCCCTTGAACACGGTGGGCGTGGACTCCACGCACCCTTCGAGCTCCACGGTCCACAACTCCGGCGGGTCGACCCGAGGGTTCGAGAAGTCGAAACCGTGGACGAACCCGAGGCAGTCGCCTTGGATCCACACGTCGTCGACCACAACCGGCGACGACCACGTGGGGCCAGGCAGGTCCTTCTCCCAGAGGATCTCGCCAGTCATCTGGTCGACACCGACGATGCGGCCGCTGTCGGTGGGAGAGATGACAACGCCACCGGAGATGGCCGGCGTGGCCCACATGCCTCGGGGGTCAGACACCGACCACACGATCGGGTCGTCAGGCTTGGTGGGGTCGATCTTCACCAGTTGGCCCACCTCGGTGCTGCGAGCCGACGTGGATGCCCGCTCGACCTGCTGAGCGATGTAGAGCATCCCTTCCTTGTCGATGACCACCGATGCATCGGTGTCGTCACCGCTCCAGAACCGGAAGGTGCGCTCAGGATCCTTGCCGTCCTTGACCCCGCTGATGTCCCAACCCTGCAACAGGCCACCCGAGTTGGTGAAGTAGACGGTGTTGCCGGAGATGGCCAGCGAGTTCTCGATGGACACGTCGTTGACCCGGCTCCCAGATCCGGCCAGATCGCTCAGCAACTGGTCGTCCCAGGCTGGGGCGTGGAACACGACCTCTGGGTCGACGGTCACCTTGCCGTCATCGCCGTAGTCCCGGTTGAGCTTGATGACGTACCACTGGCCGTTCTCGCCGCCCTCGAAGAGGTAGTCGTCGATCACGAGCGGTGAGCTGTCCCAGTCGTTGTTCCACTTGGTGGGCGACACATCGTCGGCACTCATGCTCCACAGAGTTGCGGCCTGACCGTCGTCTCGGTCCATGGCCAGGATGTGGAAGTCGGCTCGACTACCCGAGTACAGGAGCGGGTAGCCGTCGGGGTCGCGGGTGACCGAGCCCTTGATGATGTCGGTCATGTCGTAGCCACCGGTTATCTCGGACCCGTCGGCGCCATCGAGGAAGTGGACGTTCTTGTCGTAGGCCCCAAAGGAAACCCAAGTGCGGCCGTCCTCCTCCCAGACCGATGGCTGCCCGGTCCAACCGGTGCCACACCAAGACTTGGCCACGCCACCGACCGACGACTGGCCGCACATGCCGCCCGACGACGGATAACGCCACTGGATCTCAGGCGCCTTAGGCACCGGCCCGAGGCCGTAGTACGAACGCGTCGGGTTGCCACGGAAGGTGAGTTGGCCAACCACGTCGGTGCTCCACGGTTCCCCTGACGAGGCGGGGTCCACCCAGCCGTCGTACGGGACCTCTGGTTCGGGGGCCAGTCCGGCGGTGGTGGGGGTGACGGTCACTGCGGGCTTGCCGTCGGCGTCGACCTGTTCGGCACCCGGCTTGCCTGACACCTGCTCGTCGTTGTCGTCACCCAGGACCTGGGTGACCAGGAACGCTCCGATCAGCACGATCACCGCGGCGATGGCCGTCGGAATCAGCCACGGCGGGGGGCGACGGTCGGACCCGCCGCCACCGTCCGGGCGATGCTTGTTCGACCGGGAGGCTTCGGCCAGACCGGCCACCGTGGAGGCGGCCTCTTCGGGAGCGGGACGGCGACTGGTCACCGGACGAGACGAGATCTGCGGCTTCCGCTCCTGAGGTGTGCCCTCTTCGCCTGGACGGACCGCCTCAGCGGCTTCGGCTCCGGCCACGGCCTCCGGTGGCACCGTGCGACGGGGCGCGGGACGGGGCTCGACGGTGCGGGGACGGATCGGTTCTCGACCACCCGACGGATCAACGTCCGGCCGAGGGGGACGACGGGGACCGGACCGAGGCGCGTCGGACCCCGCCGGGTCACCGTTTGGGGCGGCAGGTCGGGGCGTGCGGCGCGGTCCGCGCCGGGTCTCGTCTGGCTCAGCCATGGAGGGCAAAGGTCCTCTCGGGTCGGCACCCGCTCCCGATGGGGCGGTGTCGTTCTCCGACAGCGTAGAGAACCAGCCCACTACGTTGGCGCCGTGAGCAAGCTGCTGAACCGCCAGGTCGTGTTGCGTCGACGCCCAACCGGGCTCGTGCAGCCCGACGACACCGAGTTGATCACCACGCCAGCCCCCGAGTTGGCCGATGGCGAGGCCTTGGTCCGCACCACCTACATCGGCATCGATGCCGCGGTGCGCACCTGGCTGAACGACCAACGGGGCTACCTACCACCCGTACAGATCGGCGAACCGGTCCGGGCCGGGGGCGTGGGCGAGGTGATCGCCACTCGCTGCGATGCCTACGAGGTGGGCGACGTGGTCACCACCCTCTCGGACTTCCAGGAACTGGTGGTGGTCCGCGACGACATGTTCACCACGGTGATCCCCAAGCCGGTCGACCAGCTGTCCATGTTGTCGGTCTACGGCTCCACCGGGGCCACCGCCTACTTCGGCATGACCGACATCGGAAAGCCGAAAGCGGGCGAGACCGTGGTGGTTTCAGCAGCCGGTGGGGCCACCGGGTCGCTGGCAGGGCAGATCGCCAAGATCGCTGGAGCCCGAGTGGTGGGCATCGCCGGCGGACCCGAAAAGTGCCGGGTGGTGGTGGAGGAGTTCGGCTTCGATGCCTGCATCGACCATCGCAACGACGACATCGTCGCCGGCCTCCGTGAGCACTGCCCCGACCGGGTCGACGTCTACTTCGACAACGTGGGTGGACCCATCCTCGATGCCGTCCTCGGTCGCCTGGCCCAAGGCGGCCGCATCGCCTTGTGCGGGGTCATCTCCAGCTACCTCACCGGCGAGCACCCAGGCCCAGCGAACTACACCAACCTCCTGGCCCGCTGCGGCACCATGTCGGGCTTCAAC
>JBDTBS010000222.1:0-5814 GCA_039924035.1 Aquihabitans sp.
GACCAGAGACGAATCGTGGCGCTACACGGCCCTCAAACGGATCACCCCGGCCGGCCTCGACGAGTTCGGGGCCGCGGCCAACGGCCAAGCCGAAGCCACCGTCACCACCGAGTTGATCGACACGCTCGCCGGATCCCACGGTGGGCCCCGCATCGTCATGGTCAACGGCCATCACCGCGCCGACCTGTCCACGCTGGAAGACCTGCCCGACGGGGTCACCGTCAGCGACCTGTCCGGCATCGGCGACCCCACGGTTCTACCGGCAGCGCCCGAACGCACCGACGGGTTCCTAGCTCTCAACCGGGCGGCCTCGGTCGACGGGGCCGTCGTACTGGTGGCCGAGAAGACCGAGGTGACGGCCCCCATCCACGTGGTCCACGTATCGGTTCCCACCGCCACCCCGGTATCTCACCCGGCCACGGTGATCCGCTTGGCCGCCGGATCCAAAGCAACGGTCATCGAATCTTGGATCGGCACCGGTGGACCGGTGTTGGTCAATGCCCTCACCTCGATCGACGTGGCCGACGGCGCCACCCTCACCCTGCATCGGATCCAGTCCGAAGACGACCGATCCATCCACTTGGGGGCCACCGACTGCCACCTGGGCAACGCCGCTAGCTTCAACTCGGTGTCGGTCTCCACCGGCGGCGACGTGGCCCGCACCGCACTCGATGTCGTCCTCGGCGGCGATCACGCCGAAGCTACGCTCGACGGGCTGTACCTCCCCTTCGACAAGCAGCATCACGACAACGTGATCACCGTCGAACACGCAGGCTCCCACGGGAAGAGCCATCAGCGGTTCCGGGGGATCATGGACGACCAGGGACGCGGTTCGTTCACCGGGGTCGTGATCGTGGATGCCGGCACCGTCGGCAACGATGCCGAACAGGTCAACCACTCGCTGCTGCTCACATCCCAGGCCGAGAGCGACAGCCGTCCGTGGCTGAACATCCTGGCCGACGACGTCCAGTGCAACCACGGGGCCACCATCGGTCGCCTCGACGACGATGCCCTGTTCTACCTACGCAGCCGGGGCCTGTCAGTCGACGTGGCCCGAGGCATGTTGATCGATGCCTTCGCGGCGGCCATCACCGAAGCCATCGACGTCGAGTCGCTCCGCGAGCACGTGGTCGCTCAACTGGAGGACCGACGCACCAAGCACGAAGTTCGACAGGAGGAGCAGTCGTGAGCAGCCTCAACGTGAGCAGCGACGGACCGATCACCGTCTCCAAGGACATCCCGGCCACCACCGTTCCCAACGGCGACACCATCCTGCTGTCGGCCGGTGGGGTCGTGCAGATCGTCCAGCAACTCGGCGGATCGGTCACCGTCCGTACCGAGATGGGTACCCTGCTGCGCATCGACGGCGAGCATGTCGGTGCGCTCGGCCTGACGGTCCCCGAGCGGAAGGTGGCGATCGCCAGCGGTCGCCCGTTCAGCATGGACCTGGTCATGGAGCAGCTCGACACCGTCTACGACCCGGAGATCCCCATCTCCATCGTGGCCCTGGGCCTCATCTACCGGGCCGAAGAAGTAATCCAGGCCGACGGAACCCGGCTCATCGAGATCGACCTGTCGATGACCGCCCCCGGCTGCGGCATGGGCGACATTCTGAAGGCCGATGCCGAGAAGGTCACCCGGGCCGTCCACGGCGTCGACGACGTCCGCGTTGAGTTGGTGTTCCAACCTCCGTGGGGCATGGATCGCATCTCCGACGAAGCCAAGCTCGAGCTCGGCCTGTTCTGACTCAGTCAGCCTGATCGGCTCGACCGGTTCTCATTCGGTCTGACCGGCTTGGTCAGCTCTCGGGTCCGGCGGCGCCGGTAGGGCCTCCACGATCAGATCGGCAATGGCCTCGTGGCCCTGGTCGGTCGGGTGGACGTCTCCCCCCTTGCAGAACCAGGTGAGTTGGCACACCTCGGCCACGGCAACCGGTATCTCGCCGTAGGGAGCGAAGGTCGTCGTCTCGGTGAACGGGGTGTAAGCCCCGGTTCCGGCGGTGACGTCGACGAAGATCCCGTCGACGGCCTCGTAGCTCTCCTTCAACATCGGGTTGATCACATCTTTGAAGACCGCCACCGACGCGGCAGCCAGATCCGGTCCCTCGTCGCCCACGTAGGAGCCGAGGATCACGTTCGGATAGCTCAGCCCAACGATGAGAGTGTCGGGACCGGCTGCGGCCCGTAGATCCTCCAACGCATCAGCCAGGTGAGGCTTCAGGCTGGCGACAGCATCGGCGACGCACGCTGTCTGGTCATCGGCCTCCCACACACAAGGGATCACATCGTTGATTCCGATCACGACGGTGATCAGTTCCACGTGGTCGGGATGCTCCTTCAGAAAGTCGATGGCCGCCGCGAGCTGCGGTACGTCGTAGCGCGGCCCTCCCGGCGAAAGACCGATGTCACCGCAACCAGGATCGTCGGTCATCGATTCCACCGTGGCTCCACCACAGGCGAAGTTCTCCAACTGAAGGTCCCATCCGAGCTGTTCAGCCTTGTCGGGCACCAAGTAGGCGAAACCGTTGGTGTAGTCGGGCGTGACGCCGTCGCTCTTGGGCTGCAGGCCTTGACCGTACGAGTCTCCGATCGACACGTAGTTGCCGGGGTCGTGATCGGATCCGCAGGCTGGCAGGACGACAGCGGCAAAGATCAGCCCGACGAGAAGTCCGGCGTCACGGCGTGCACTCCGCACTCGGTTGCGTGGTCCCACGTGCTCTCCTGATAGATCTCGGACGACGACCTTACACACCACCATCTGCTCCCCAACCACCCGCACCGGCATGTTTCCCACGACCCAGAAGCGCCCGGTCACGCCGTCCGACCCCATCGATCCACGGTGGGCTGTGGCAGTCTCAGGGGATGAAGCGATCGACAGCCGTTGCCCTGGTGATCGTGGTCCTCGCGGTCACCGGATGCAGTGGTAGCAGTTCGGACAACGGGACCGCCACCACGAGTACCGCCACGCCATCCACGACCTTCACCCCCGGAGTCACGCCCACCATGCCGCCCGGCGGCGAGGTAGACATCGATCCCTGCACGCTGCTCTCCTTGGAAGAAGCGGAAGCCGAGTTCGGAGCCCCGCTCACCACGAGGGACGTCGGCCAGCAGTTCCCCATGGTGTGCGCCTACACCCGGCCCGTCGATACCGAGGTCGGCAACCCCTCCGAAGGGGTTCGCCTCGAGATCCAGACCGCCGACGTCTACAACCACGTCAAGGACGCGCAGGCGGCCAACGAGGAGATGGGCATCGTGTTGACGCCAGTGGAGGGCATCGGCGACGACGCCTACCTCCAGAAGACCGGGCCCACGTTCCAACTGGGCTTCCGGCGAGGCGACATCGCCGTATACGTGAAGGTCGACGACAGCACCCGCAGCGATGCCGAGACGATCGAGGCCATGGAGAACCTGGCCGCGTTGATCGTCGACCGCATCTGACCGGTCAGGCGGGTGCTGCGGCGTTCGGCTTGATCGGTGCCCACCGCGGATAGGCGATGCCGGCCAGGTGGTTGATGACGTAGGCCTGGATGACCATCAACAGCACGGCCACCATCAGCACGACGAGGTCGCTCGGGGCCGAGAGGATGCCGAGCGAGACGATCAGGGTGGTGGCGCCTGCTGGGGGATGAGGTACCCGGGCCCACACCATCAGCCCCGAGGTGAGACCGAGGGAAAGAGCGGCGGCCCCCACCCGGTTGAGGTGCACCCCTTCCACCAGCGCCGGAGCATTGTTCGTGAGCCCGAAGATCACCAGCGACAGGTAGCCGGCACCAGCACCGATGGCATGGCCACCGATGGTGTTGCGCGGCGACGAGGCCGGAAGCATGGGGGTGTAGAAGAGCAGGAAGGCCGTCGGGCCGAGCGACGGGAAGATGAACGGCGCCCCGGTGATGAGGGCCGCCAACGACATGATGCCGATGGACAAGACACCGTTGACGAAGGCGAAGAGGCCGAGCACGGCCGTGGACTCGTGGCGTTGCACGAGCGACGGGATCCGAGCCCGCTCGGCCAAGCCGAACACGATGGTGGCCATGTCGCCACCGATCGGTCCGGGCCCGGTGGGTCGGGTGGCCTTGGTGGAGGACACGTCATGTCCGTCGGCCTGCTCGCCTGGTTGTTCGATTGGTATCTCAGCCGGCTCGTCGGCCGAAGGGTGCTCAGGCACCCGACGCCGGCCTCACCGTAGGTACCGGTAGAACGCTGCGGATCCGGCCGCGAGGAGCACCGAGAACAGCGCCGTGATCCAGGCCAGGCCGGCATCGTGGGCCATCCAGGCATCGAGACCGACGGTGAGCAGGAACATCTGCAACGACAGCAGCACCAACACAAAAGCACCAAGAGCCACCGGCACATCACGGACAGCACGCGGGGCGCGGGGGCCGATCTTGGAGGTCATGCTTCGGGTCCCTTGGGCTCACCCAGGTTGGCCAGCGACCAGACCACGCCGTCTCGCACCTCGACGTCGATGCGCCCGAGCGGACGTTGAGGTGGCCCGCTGATGACATCGCCGGTATCAGCATTGAAGTGGCCCTCGTGGCAGGGGCACTCCATGCGGTTGGAGTCGGGCTTGTAATAGACGACGCAGCCCAGGTGGGTGCACTTCTGGCTGAAGGCCCTCAGTTCGCCACCGGGCAGGTGCACGAGGATGGCAGGGTCGGCACTGGTCGGGTAGCGGAAAAGGTGGGCGGTGCCCTCGGGGACGTCGGCCAGCGCGATCACTTCCTGTGGCTCGCCCTCGTTGATGCTGCGCAACGAAGACCACAGTGCGACCCCGACGTTGCCGGCCGCGAAGCCACCGGAGGCCAGCACCAGGTAGCGCACGAACTCGCGGCGGGTGACCGCGTCCTCTCCTGCCGAGGTGAGCGGGAAGTCCTGACGCCAGACCTCCCCCGACGAGTCGAGTACGCCGCCGGGGTCGTCGATCGGACGATCGAGCACGTCCTCGAACTTTGGTATGCCATCAAGTGAGTTGGATCCACCGACTCGGACCGGAACTTCGGAGCCCTGCGCCGGCTTATCGGTCACGGCTCCTCCACCAACTCGTCGAACCCGAAGGGATCATCCTGCCACTGGGTGGCTTCGCTACCACCCATGACATCGATGGGACCGGGCTCGTGGACGACGACCCGGACCTTCGTCTTGACGTCCTGGTTACCGAACTTCCACTCGTTGATCAGCGACCCGGTGCGGTTCTCCTCGAACTCGTCGGGTGAACCGAACCACAGCGCCTCGCTAGGACAGACCGAGGCGCACATGGGCTTGAGACCCACCGAGGTGCGGTCGTAACACATGTCGCACTTCATCATCTGGTCGTAGGCCGAGATGTAGTTGGGGACTCCGAACGGGCAGCCCAACACGCAGTTCGAGCAACCGATGCAGCGAGGCTTGAGTGACGACTGAACCACCCCGTCCTCGTTCTGCTTGATGGCATCCGACGGACATACCTGGGCGCAGGTGGGGTCCTCACAGTGCATGCACACCATGGGCACCGTCTGGGTGGAGATGCCCCGGTCGATCTCGTCGACGTGGATGAGCGAGGTACCGCGGTGGGTACCGCACTCCCCGCAAGCCTGCACGCAGGCCATGCAGCCGATACAGCGACTCTGGTCGATGACGAACATGGAGTCGCCGAAAGCCCCGACCGTGGTCCAGTTGGCCGACGACCGGGTGGGTCCGAGCGATACGGATACGGCGGTCATCTATCTGCTCCCGTGGTGACGTTGAGGTCTCGAATATCCACCGGTGTGCCCCCCGACGGTCCCACGAGCTCGACGCGGACCGCCGATACCTTGTACTCGGGGATCTTGGAGATCGG